>JACNJG010000007.1 GCA_014382685.1 Candidatus Cloacimonadota bacterium | reverse complement strand
CTCCTTAATTTGTTTTACCACGAAAATCACCAGTCTTCTCAGTCAGTTGACTGATACTCCTTGGCAGGCAAAAAAAACGAAAACGAGTTTTAAGAGAAAATATTCTTCTGAACTTCATTTTATTAATTTCGTGTGTTTCGTGTGTTTCGTGGTTCAGCATTTTTCTTCTTATTTATTCTTTTCTATTATTTGTAATATGATATCTTCCTCAGTACCTATTTGCTGCAGAAGTGCTGATCTTGCACCAAGAAAATCATACAAAGACTGAACATATTGGTTTTGCGTTGAGAGATACAGTGTTTGTGTAGAATTCAATTCATTAGCACTGACCATTCCCTGAGAAAAACGCTCCTTCATCTGGGCATAGGTTTCCCCTGCCTGGGCGCGGGAAGCTTTTGATGCGATAATGGAATTTGCATATGAAACAAGGTTTAAAAACTGACCCTTAATTCCCGTCACAACTGCATCTTCTGTGTATTTGTAATTATACTGCGACTTCTTCAGATCATGATGCGCTTGAGTATAGGAAGTAACATTATCGACAATGGGAAAAATGGGCAATGATGCAGAAATCGTAATACTCTCAGAATCATCATAATCACTCATAAAATCATATTTTATCCAATTTTTTGAGTAGGATAGATTAATTGAAGGAAGAAAATTGCCGCCAGCCATCACAAGTAATTTCTTGTTTGTATTAATGGCAATGTTCGACATAGAAATCGCAGGATTGTGTTCTGTGCCATACTGTACAAAACGATTCGATATGCTGTCTATTTCAGAAATTGATAAATTCTGAAGATGTTGTAACAGCTCGGTGTAATTCGTTGAGTCAATCCGTTCGATAGCTCCGATGTTACCAATCTGCAGGTAGCTTAACAAATTCATTTTGCTGGTTTGATAAAGATTTTTCATCTGCAGAACACTTACCATTTTGTTTGTCTTTTCCGCTTGGATCTGTAGATAATCTCCTTTTGAAAGAAGTCCTGCATCATATTTTGCTTTGGCGATCTCCAGATTGGTTTTGCTCGATCCAAGATCGAGTTCGGCAATTTTCATAAGCTGTTGATTTTGAAGTACTGAAAAATACTGCGATTCCACTCCTGCAAGTGTTTCCAGCTTTTTCATTCGTAGATCTTCCTTTGAGATCTTTACCATATCTTCCTGCATGCGTGCACCGAGCCAGATCTTTCCGCCATTGAAAATGGGTTGTGTGATCGAAACACCGTATGCATTCAATTTATCTGCCTTATTCATTCCAATTATTTGTCCTGGAGCGTATCTGGTCTGGCTTGCATTAAGTGATGCTGAAGGGAGCAAGCTTGTGTAGGCATTCCACCTTCCGGATTGAGCTGATTTCAATTCTTCCATCTTCGCGAGATAAGCCGGATAATTCTGCAGTGCGATTTCTTTTGCCTGCTTAAGAGTAAGATCGAGTGCAAGCAGATTTACGCTTAGAAAGAATGTTAGCAATATTACTACACAAATCTTCTTCATTCTTTTTTCTCCTTTATTTCTAAAAAATATGATCTGTTTTCCGCACTTTCAGCAAAGGAAATATAATCCTCTAATGCTTTTATAGTTGCCTTATGAATTTTATCAAGCATCTCTCCTATAATATGATAGAAATTCTTTTCAGACGGAGTTGCTTTGTTGATCATCTCCTGCTTTTTTTGTTTCATATCATTAATATGTGAAATGATTTTGTGTTTCATATGATCGATTATCGTGATGAAATCCTTTTTATTTATATTATTCTGGCAGAATCGAAGCAAATGCCAGAACTCAATTGGATTGAATGATGAATAATTTAATAAGTATTCCTTCAGGTTCTCCTGAAAATACTTCTTCCCTTTTTCTGTAATGGAATACACTTTTCGTGGAGGATTATTTTCATCAAATTCATATTCTCCAGTAATTAGCTCCTGTTTTTCAAACCTTTTGAGTATCGCATAAACAGAAGGTTTTTTGATTTCCTTTAACTCATCGATGCCCTTATCTTCAAAGAAATGGCATATTTTATATCCGTGCATCGGCTTATAGCTTATCAGACCAAGCACTGTCAATTCTATACTTGAGATCATTTTGACTCCTTTCAAACCCAGCAATTGGTCTCTTGTATAATAGTGTCAAGTATTATATTCTTTGTTAGACTATTATTACTTGTACTATGGTTTTATGCTGTCTCTAAATGTGGAATCTGGAAGTAGTTTATTTGACATAATATACACATCTCATAACTTTTTTCTAAAGTGTGGAGGACACTATGAAAGCAAAAATAATGGTTGTTTTATTAATTGTATGTATTCTAGTTTCGTGTTCCCTTATCGCACAAGGTAAGAATTGGAGCAACAGCACAGAGCTTTCTTTTGTGAACACATCTGGAAATACTGAAGTAACAACCCTATCTGCCAAAAGCAAGCTAATCTATAAGTTCACGCCTAAGATCGAAACAATGCTTCAGGTCGGTGCCTTATACGGAAAAAGCGATGGAGTAAAAAATTCCGAGAACTATAATGCCAAACTTAAGGGCTCTTATCTCATTTCAGAGAGATTCTATGCCAGTCTCGTTGCCGGTTGGTCAAAGGATATATTCGCAGGTATTGATTCTAAAACATCTGTTGGTCCGGCACTCGGTTATAAACTTCTAACCAGTCCAAAGCATACTCTCAATTTTGAAGCTGGGGTAGAATATGTAGATGAAAAGTACTATGATCCAAATAACTCTCTCGATGAAACCGGTAATGATTATTTCAACGGAAGAGC
>JACNJG010000050.1:7171-13752 GCA_014382685.1 Candidatus Cloacimonadota bacterium | reverse complement strand
ACAGACTTGCTTCGTAGCGAAGCATGAAGCGAGGATGTGCATCCAATCCTCACGCCTAAGCTGACTAAAGACAGTCATTTAAAAAAAAGAGATAACCACAAAAGCGATTCTCCCATAAAGCTATTTCTGTTTGTGATTATTCTAAAATATCAGGCATAATGTATGGCATAAGATATAGAATTCGCTCCTCACTGTAAAAGGTTGATTCTTGAATTTTCTTAACAAGGATTCTGATTTCCTTTGGAAGATCATTTAAATTAATACCTGTATTATCCATATCGAGTTTAATTGAGAAAGCAGATTTTTTCTTTGGATAGGCAACAAGCTCAACGTCCTTTTCAATGTTCGCTAATTTCTTAATCTCATCGACTGCTTCTTTCATGCCGCCATAAGCATCGATAAGCCCGAACTCCAATCCTCTTGTGCCTGTCCATACGCGCCCTTTGGCGACCTCATCGACTTCTTCATAGGTCATGCCCCTGCTCTTTGCAACTTTGCCTACAAAATCTTTGTACTCAGCGCTTACGGATTCCGTGATCATTTTCTTTTCTTCGTCATTCATAGGTCTGCTGGTCGAAGCAAAGTCGGCATTTCTGCCCTCTTTGACAGTATCCCAGTTTATATGAATTTTCTTAAACAGCTTTGTTAAATTCGGAACCGCAGCGATCACACCGATGGAGCCGGTCACAGAAGTCGGCTCTGCAAAAATTTTATCGGAAGGACAAGCGATGTAATATCCGCCGGATGCAGCAACACCTGAAAATGATGCTACTACAGGTTTTTTGTTATCGCCTTCTTTGCACAGTAACACTTCACGATAGATATTTTCCGATGCAAGCGACGAACCGCCTCCGCTATCAATTCGTAGAATGATCCCTTTTATGGAAGGGTCTTTACGCGCTTGTTCTACGGCTTTCATATAGGTTTTGTCGCCTATGGATTTGCCGGGCGCACTCTCTCCCGAGTGGATAAATCCAATAGCATAAATAACAGCAATTTTCGCAGTGGGATCATCGCTCCAATCTATCCTGTTTTCAGGTATTTTATACTGCTCGGTGATCTGAACATCTTCATAAAGCGACTTCAGGGTATCCTCAAGCTGATCCCGATATATCAAACCATCAACCAATCCTGCTTTAAGCGCTCGCTCTGCAAGAAGATAGGGCCCGTTATCAATAGCAATTCTAACCTGTTCGGCAGTCATATTTCTACCTTCGGATATCATAAGAACCATCTGTGCGTACAGCTCGGAAAGAAAATCTTCATACATTTCGCGCTCGGCTTCTGTCATGTGGGTTTCTGTGAACGTATTGGCTGCGTTTTTGTAGGCATGGCTCTGAAATCTTATTACTTCAATGCCAAGCGTGTCGAGCAAACTTTTTATATAAGGAATGGAGGCGGAAATCCCTCTCAGATCAAGGATACCGCCCGGGTTGAGATAGATCTTATCAGCAATAGAGGAGGCAAACACATAGTTGGAATTCGTGATATAATCATAATAATAGACTATTTTCTTGCCTGTGGATTTAAAATCTATGAATGCATCCTGCAGTTCCTGAAATTTTGCCAGCCCTGCGATTAGATTTCCAGACTGAAAAACGATACCTTGTATCCGGTTATCATTCTTAAGAGTCTCTACCTTTTCGATGATCTCTTCCATTGTATTTCCTGAGGATGAGACAAATTCAAAGGGTCCGAATTTCTGTGTCGGGCGGACATCATAAACGATGCCGGAGAGTTTGTAATCATAAAACTTATTCTGCTTTTCATGAGTCAAAAATGAGTGATAGCGTTTCTTGGATATGTTGCCATACACCATGCCGCTTTTACTCTTATCACTGTACTGTGCTCCTGTCTTGAAGTGCGAAATATCAAATCCAACGCCCAATGATATGCCTTCGTTCTCAAAATCATAATAGCCATTCAAATTAATGCCATCGAGGAATTGGGTTTGAATACCCGCAATCGGTTTTCTCCACTTATTGTTTGAGTAGGTCACATCACAGGTCAAAGTGATCTTATAGCAGAATCTGCCCTTCACTCTTATTGGACGGAGCCCAACACCGATCGTATAGCTTTCATAATCCTTAGAAATATTTCTCCATGAACCCGCAACAGAAAGGAAATCCCAGGGTCGGGAAAGCATATATAATCCCCAATCTCCCTTCCAGAATCCGGCAGGTTTCCAATTGTAATCAGTTCCAAAATACACATTCTTCATGAGCTTGAATCCGTCTGAAAGTGTGTGGAGTTCTGTTGAATCCATCTTTTCATAACAGTACCCGAAATCCTTGAAATTCAGGAACAGCGCCCAGTTTTTCTGCATCTGCTTATCCTGAAAGGAGTGAAGATATCCCACCCCGGATGCGTTTCCGAAACTCAGAGCGGCAGGATTCACTTTTGTCGCAAGGAAATCATCCGTCGTAGCTGTTGGGAAATAGGTATAGTCAAAAGCATGCACCACACCTATGCTTGCCATTAAAATCACACATAAAATAATAATTTTTTTCATGATATATCCTTTCACGTTGTTTTACATTTATATCAAAAATATCATTTCTCTAATTCAAACACTCAAAGTTCATTTTTTATAGCGTTCATTAAAATCCAACACTCTTCATTAGAAGATTACAATGAGAGGATTATCCGTCCGTCACCTTCAGGATTATTTATCTCTATTGTTCTCGAAGATAACCATTGTGGCTTGAATTCTTTGGAATGAGTTGTTGCCAATAATTTGCTTTCGCCGCTTTTCAGATCATAAAGATAAAGATTAACCCGTATCTTACTCCTTTTCACCTGCTGATATGTATCTACATCAAAAATAACGGGAAAATTACTGTACACGAGCATACCGCTTTCGGTATTGAGTGCAAAGTCTGATGAATTTATGTTTAGTGAGTTTACATCATAAAAGTCAACTTCCCAAGTTTCTGCAATAATACGGAAAAAAGTAAAAATGTTCACTGTCCTGTAGAGAGAACCCCAGAAGAATGTTCCTCCTGTTGTCCACGCGAGGGGTTGAATTTGAAGATCCTTTGCTGGTACATTCGATAATTCTGATGGATAAAAATGAGTTATCGTTGAGCCGTCGGTTGCATCAATGAAATAAAGCGTAGTATCGGATACCAGTGCAATATTCCGCTCCTGTGGGGACACACGGAAATCCATGCCCCGTGAAGAATAAATGCAGGCACCTTTTTTCATACTTGTGTATTTCCACAGCTCATCCTTCCATTGATCCGGAAATTCGGAAAAGGGGTACTTGCGACGAATAACATATACCGAACCTTTATGAAATTCCGCCTGATGGTAATGCTGTACCTCTACGCCGGGAAGCGTGATGAAGAGCTGAGATTGGTCTTTTTTCACATTATTCACATATATATCAGTAAGTGTTGAATCAAGGGGATTGGGCTGCAACTTAACGGTAAATTCTGCGGGCTGAAAAGGTTTCTCCTGCGAAGTACATGCGATCAGTCCGATAAGAAAAATGCATATAATGACCAACAGGATGAAAGACCTTTGCATATTTTTATTCTCCATTAAAATATTATGATAACCGTCAATACTGCTCAACGCCTGTCAATTCTTTTTCTCATTTGATTCGGAAAAAAGGGTGTGAAGAAACTGACCTGTATAGGATTTTTTTTCTTTTGCCACCTGATATGGCGTACCTGTAGCAACGATCTCACCTCCCTCGTCACCGCCTTCGGGACCGAGATCAATAACATAATCCGCACACTTGATCACATCAAGATTATGCTCGATAACAACAACTGTATTTCCCTTGTCTATCAGCTTGTTTAGAACTGAAATGAGCTTTCTGATATCGTGAAAATGAAGACCCGTGGTCGGTTCATCAAGGATGTAGAGTGTATTTCCTGTGCTCGTTTTACTTAGTTCTTTTGAGAGCTTGACCCTCTGTGCTTCACCGCCGGAAAGAGTGGGTGAGGGTTGTCCGAGCTTTATATAGTCCAGACCCACATCACAAATGGTTTGCAACTTTCTTTTTATTGTGGGTATGTTTTCAAAGAATTTCAACGCTTCCTGAACATCCATACTCAGCACATCATAAATGTTCTTGTTCTTATATTTGATCTGAAGGGTTTCTTTATTGAAACGCTTACCTTTGCACACCTCACATGTCACGAATACGTCGGCGAGAAAATGCATTTCGATCTGCTTTACACCATTTCCCCTGCATGCCTCGCAACGTCCGCCCGACACATTGAAACTGAATCGGCTCGGTTTATATCCACGAATTTTTGCAGCGGGAGTTCGTGCAAAGATATTTCGTATCTCATCAAATACTTTAGTATAGGTTGCGGGGTTTGACCTTGGAGTCCTTCCAATCGGATCTTGTGTTATATTGATAATTTTATCGATACTCTCGAGGTTTTCTATGTCTTTGTATTTACCTTCTGTATGAGCGCCGTGATACAGCCGGTTTGCGATCACGGGATAGAGAGTCTGGTTGATGAGAGAGCTTTTCCCGGAACCGGACACGCCTGTTATACAGGTAAAAACTCCAAGCGGGATCTTCACATTAATATTTTTGAGATTATTTTGACGCACTCCTTTGAGTGTGATAAAGCCATGTTTTTTTGCCCGGTAGAATTTCGGTTCGGGAATGCTCATCGCACCTGAAAGATACTTGCCTGTGAGAGAATCTTCATTGTTAATAATATCTTCAAGCGAGCCCTGTGCAACGACCTCACCGCCATACACTCCACCGAGAGGACCGAAATCAAGAATATGGTCAGCCCTTTTGATCATTTCCGCATCGTGCTCTACAACGATAACGGTATTGCCGATTGTTCTCAAATCTGCAAGCATATTTATGAGTCGCTTATTATCCCGCTGATGCAATCCGATCGTGGGTTCATCGAGGATGTACATAACGCCGACAAGTCCACTTCCGATCTGGCTTGCAAGACGAATTCGTTCGGATTCTCCGCCGGAGAGTGTCGGGGCGCTTCTGTCGAGTGTAAGGTAATGCAGCCCGACATTCAGCATAAACTGCAATCGTGCCTTGATCTCTTTGACTAACTCCGTTGCTATGATCTGCTCGTTGCCTCTTAATTTCATATCTTTAACAAAGTAATAAGCATCTCTTATAGACATTTGGGAGAGTTCTACTATTGATTTCCCATTTATTTTCACATGCCTGCTCTCGATACGAAGCTTTGTGCCATCACAGCTTATGCAAGGTTTCTCGCTGTAATAGGTCAGATACATTCTACGCATCGCTTCTGATTTTGTTTCCCGAAACCTGCGCTGAATTGTGGGAATAAGCCCTTCGAATCGCGTCATATAATGTCCGGAGCTCGTTTCCATATCCCAGTCGATCCTGAACTTTTTTCCTCGCGAGCCATAGAAAATGACATCCCGTGCCTGTTCGCTAAGATTCTTCCAGGGCGTTTTAAGAGAGAATCCAAACTCATCTGACAGTTGCAGCAGGATTTTATATCGCCAGGAACGCCGTTTTTCCTGCAAGGATCCCCAGATTTGCACTGCACCTTCAAGCAAGGATTTATTTTTATCAGGAACGATCTTATCTTCATCAAGTTCCATACTGGTGCCCAGTCCGTTACAGGTTTCGCACATACCAAGCGGACTGTTAAAAGAGAAAATCTGGGGATTAAGTTTTGGATAACTGATATTACAGGTCGGGCATGCATTCTGAATACTGAAAAGCCGTGTTTCATTTTTCACGGGGAAATCGATCATGACCACACCGTCTGCAAGATCGAGGGCAAGTTCCATCGAATCTGTCAACCTGCTGTCAATGCCCTTTTTTATTACCAATCTGTCAACTACAACTTCGATATTGTGCTTGCTTTTTTTATCCAATTTTATAGTATCAGACACATCGTGGATCACACCATTGACACGCATGCGTACAAAACCTTCACGTTTAATGCGGCTGAGCACATCCTTATGTTCACCTTTTCGTTCTCGCACGAGAGGAGCTAAGATCTGTATTTTTGTTCCAGTTTCAAGCTCGAGCAGTGTATTGACCATTTGATCAAGTGTTTGTGAAGATACGGGATCACCGCATTGGTAACAATATTGAGTGCCGATCCGTGCAAAGAGAACGCGCAGGTAATCATAAATTTCCGTAACTGTGCCGACCGTTGAGCGCGGGTTGTGGCTTGCTGCCTTCTGCTCTATAGAAACTGCCGGGGATAAGCCCTCGATATAATCAACTTTGGGTTTTTCCATCTGCCCGAGAAATTGCCGTGCATAGGATGAAAGAGATTCGATATACCGGCGCTGCCCTTCTGCATACAGCGTATCAAAAGCTAGTGATGATTTTCCTGACCCACTCACTCCGGTAAATACGATCAGTTTATTTCGCGGAAGTATGACATCGATATTCTTCAGATTGTGCTCGGATGCACCTTTAATAATTATCTCTTTTTTCATAAAAATTCAAAATCCTTAAAATTAAAGTGGAATACATTATTATTATGTGATATGGATGTCAAGCTCCTGTGTTTTATGGATGAGGAAACAGCTTGTTATTCCAAGAGCAAACTACAAGCTTGCCAACAGAACCACCCGTAATTTTGTCA
>JACNJG010000050.1:0-6968 GCA_014382685.1 Candidatus Cloacimonadota bacterium | reverse complement strand
TGAAAAATAAAATTCAAATTTTTATCTCATTATTACTTATTTTCAACACTGCACCTCTGCTAGCACAGAGCGACTATGAGGAATGGCTCAAAAAGGAACAGCAGCAGATCGAGGATTATAAAAATGAGCAGGACAAGTTGTTCATGCAATTTCTCGAGGATGACTGGAAGCAATTTCAGGTTTTCCAGGGATTAAAAGTCGATGATACGCCCAAGCCGACTGCTATCCCGAAAGCAGAGCCCCAACCCCTGCAGCAGACCGAAAAAGAACGGGATGATACTATAAAGGAACTCGTTGTACCAAAAATACATAAGTCTAAAAAATCCCCGGGTGATCTGAAAGAGAAGGAGGAAACTTCCCAGTTCCAGACAAAAAAGCAGACTAAAAAAACCGATGCGCTTTCGATCAATGTCGATTTCTATGAAGCACCCATATCATTGCCCGATGAGTCTTCTTTGAAAATTTCGTTGAAGGGAAAGCCAAATAATGAATCCGTCGCAGAATATTGGAAAAAGATCAGCAATGCGAAATTCGAAAGCACATTGCAGAAAGCAGAATCCTATAAAAAATCCCTCGCACTGAATGACTGGGGTTACTGTACGCTCCTCTACAATATTGGAAAAGTCATCAATAAAGGAAACGGAGCAGAAGCATGCTTGTTCACCTGGTTCATGCTGAATAAATCCGGATACGATGCAAAGATCGGCTACTCAAACAATCAGGTATATCTGCTGCTTCCAAGCAAAGACGACATTTTCGGCGCTCCATATTTCACGATTGATAATAAGCGTTTCTATGTGATGTCCTTCGACGGAAAAGAACCCAACCTCGGTTCGATGTACACCTACGAAGGCGATTACCCTGATGCTAATAAGATCATTTCGCTGAACATGAACACGCTTCCTGCTTTGGGTGGAGATGTGCCAAAGCAGGTGAAATTTTCATACAATGGAACAAACTATACCGTCAAATATACGTACAATAAAAACATTGTGAACTTCCTGAACACCTATCCGCATACTTCATACCCGATTTATTTTAATACCCCCCTAATGAATGAATCTTATGCTTCGCTGGTCGAACAACTTAAACCGATCTTGACCGGGAAAACAAAATCTGAAGCACTCAATATCCTGCTGCGTTTTGTTCAGACTGCATTCGAGTATAAAACCGATCAACAGCAATTCGGAAAAGAAAAATGTCTTTTTGCAGAAGAAACACTTTACTATCCTTATTGTGACTGCGAAGACAGATCTGTTATTTTTGCCTATCTCGTAAAAAAACTTCTTGGGCTGGAAGTGATCGGTTTGGATTATCCCGGACATATTGCTACCGCAGTAAAGATCGATAACGTGCCTGGTGATTATGTGATGGTGAATGGCAAAAAATACCTTATCTGCGATCCCACCTATATCAATGCAAATATCGGGATGAGCATGCCGCGCTATAAAAACGTAAAACCGGAAATTGTTCAGATTTCTCAGAAATAATATTCTGAAAAAAGTCTATTAAATAATTTTACTTCGGTTTATCAGAAATGGTAAGCCGATTTTTTTATACATTTGCACTAAATGATCATATGATTATTAGTAGATTATTAATGTTAAGACTAAACATAAATCTCCTCTAAAAAGAGGAGTCCGGCTTCAGCCGGGAGGTGTGTTTTTATTCTTTGAGAAAGCCAAAGGTTTTGTAAAGTTGGTTATTTAATATTTTAGTAGCTAAATATTCCGACCTGTCTCGGCGTATCCACCAGCTGGCGGAGAAGACTGACTTGTCCAGGCGTAGTAAAACGAAGACGGATGTTGAGTCCCCGCAAGATTGGAATCTTACGCTACTTGAACAAAGTTATTGACTCTATATATTTACTTCGTGTTGATCTTGATTATCTTATCATTACTGATGAGAATATCTTTTCCTTTCTTGTTTTCGAGCAGCAACCAGTCTTCATTAACCGATTTTATCATTCCTGTTTCTGAGCTTGACATAGAATCAATTGAAAGATAATAAATTTTGACCTCTCTGCCTGAAAGATTTTTTAATAACGATATATCCATTGGTAACCTGTCCTTCGATTTTTTTCTTATAAAGTATCTAAATAATTTCTTTTTCTTGTTTTGTTGAGCAACAACAATTGCAATAAATATAATAGACATAAACACAGAGCTGTTCAATAGAACTCCTGATTTTATTAACTTCAACTTCTCTTAATTATTTACCCTGCATCCTGTCAAGCAAAATGATTTTCAACGTGCAAAGATTGACAGGAGTTAAGGTGGGCAAATTAAACTTTTCTCTATGAAAGTGCTTTTTATACGGTTCAGTTCTCTTGGAGATGTGCTGCTCACCACTCCGATAATTCGTACTTTTCGAACACATTTCCCAAATGCCGAAATTCACTTTCTCACAAAAAAACAGTTTGCTCCTATTCTGGAATATAATCCATTTATTGATACCCTTATCAGCTTTGATGCCGAGAACGAATCTATGCTTCAGCTTATAATTCGTTTGCAAAAAGAACACTATTCACACATCATAGATTTGCATGATAAATTACGCTCTGCCCTGATCAAGCGCTTTGTGAGAGGGAAAACCTTTACTTATAAAAAGAAACATAACTACAGAAAAAAATTGCTGAAGGATCACGAACTGGAACCGATATTTTCTACTGTGGACCTCTATGCTTCGGTGCTGGAGAAGTTCGACCTTTCGCTTGATGAAAAGAAACTCGACTTTTTTCTCCCTGGTAACGAAGAGGTAATTGCATCATCTTTCTTATCTTCTGATAAAAAAAAGATCGTTACCATTTCACCGGGTACTTCGTGGCATACAAAGCAATATCCCACTGAGTATTATAAAAATATAATTCAGCATCTTTTAGATCATTACGATGTCAGAATTGTACTCATCGGAACAGAGCAAGAGAAAAATTTGACAACGGAACTTGCTGCTTTATCTGAAAACAAAATTCTAAATCTTGGCGGCATGACAACATTGATTGAATCTGCAATTATAATAAAGAACTCAGACCTCTTCATCAGTGGAGATTGCGGACCAATGCATATTGCTGCTGCATTTGGCATACCGCAGATAGCAATTTTTGGACCCACTCATCCGAAACTTGGTTTTACTCCTCTTAATCCAAATGCAGAAGTGCTCACTCTTGATCTTGATTGCAGCCCATGCACGCTTCATGGAAATGAACGCTGTCCAAAAGGTCATTTTAAATGTATGATGGAACTTTCCCCAGATCTGGTAATTAGTAAATTATCTCTTTAAAAGGAAAATATAATATAAAATGATCAAACCACAGAATGCACAAAAAAGTATAAAAAATCTTCAGAATACAGGTTGCGCAAATAAATTTCTATGGACAATTCATTATTCCCCTCTGTGTTCTCTGTGGTAAAAATTAATTATAAAGGAGACCAATGAAAACCGAACGCCCTCTTTGGAATGAATATTTTATGAAAATTGCAGAACTCGTTGCATCTCGCTCCACCTGCCTTCGAAGAAAAGTAGGTGCAATAATAGTGCGCGAAAATCAGATACTTTCTACCGGATACAACGGAGCACCGAAAAGAGTCCCTCACTGTGCGGATGTTGGCTGCTTGAGAGCAAAAATGAATGTGCCTGCCGGTGAGCGTCATGAATTATGCCGCGGAATACACGCTGAACAAAATGCAATTATTCAGGCGGCGGTCAACGGTGTGTCGGTTAAAGGCGGAACAATGTATTGCACGCACCAACCCTGTTCTATCTGCGCAAAAATGATCGTCAATGCAGAGATAAAAAATGTTTATTTTGCCGACCCTTATCCTGACAAACTCGCCGAAAGCATGTTCGCTGATGCGAGTGTAAATCTCATCCTCGTGGATTTGAGCGCAAAAGATCACCTGAAAAAAATATTATAATGTTCCATTATTACATCGAGACACTGCTCTTCCGGATTCTATTCCGGGTAATAAATCTCTTCTCCCTCTCAACCGCACGCCGTTTTGGCAGAACGCTTGGGCTGCTGAATTTTCATGTAGTTAAGGTGAGATGTGATGTCGTGAAAAGACAACTGAAAGAAGCATTTCCAACAAAATCCGAAAAAGAAATTACTGAACTGGTTCGAGACATCAACATTTCCTTTGGGTACGTTGCTGTAGAATTTTGCTGGTTTTCTCCCAAGCGACTGGAAACCTTTGAGCAATTCATACGATTTAGCGGATTGGAGCATTTAAATGAAGCTCTTTCCCACAACAAAGGATGCATAGTTTTTACAGGACATTTTGGCAACTGGGAACTCGCAGCACAACTTCTGGGAAATCTTACTAAAAAAACGTATGCAGTTGCAAAAAAACAGAAAAATCCTTTCTTTAATGATTTTGTGAATAACCTGCGGGAATCAAATTTTGTACATCTAATTCCTATGAAGATCGCTCTTCGGGGAATCATTACTGCGATCAAAGAGAATAAAGTAATACTAATGCTTGGTGATCAGAGCGCAGGAAAAAGCGGTGTAAGGGCTCAGTTTTTCAATATGCCCGCATCCACCAATCCGGGTACTGCAAAGATCGCCTTAAAATATCATGTTCCCGTAGTTTTCGCAGTTTGTTACCGCCAAAGGAACGGCACTTTTGTGATGCAGTTTGAAAAGCCGATTTATCCGGAAATAACAACTTCCTTTGATGATGCGGTAAATGAATACACCCGGTTATTCACCCATAAACTTGAAGCATGGGTAAAAAAATATCCGCATCAGTGGTTCTGGTTTCACAGGCGATGGAAGGTATGAGAAAAATATCAAATCATAATAAAAAAATGGAGAATCTATGAAAAAGAAAATTATGTTAGTTTTAATGCTTGCACTATTCATCACTCCCCTTTTGCAGGCAGACCTGTCCCAGCATAATGAAATGAAGGCGGATACGATCACTTCCTATGAAGGCACCTGGGAAGGATCGATCAAAATACCCGGACAGGAATTTGAGATCATTGTTGATTTTATCATATCTGAAAAAACACTCGACGGGATGATCGATATCCCTCTGCAGCATGCAATTGATCTGCCATTGAATATTATTTCAATTGAAGATAACCTTATTCGTTTTGATATAGCTGATGTACCCGGAGATCCTCAATTTGACGGTAAATTATCAGAAGACATGAACACAATTGAAGGCGATTTCACACAAAATAATTCTACCTTTCCTTTTATTTTACATAAAAAATCCATTGAAGAAAAGGAGCAGGAATCAGCACATCTTCAGGAGATGTTGCAGGGCATTCGTACATTCATTGATACAACCCTATCACAATGGAACGTGCCGGGCGTTGCTGTTTCCATCGTAAAAGATGGAGAGATCCTCATGACTGAAGGGTTCGGATATAGCGATCTTGAAAACAACAAACCCATGACTTCCAATACGCTTCTTGGAATCGGCTCATCTACAAAAGCATTTACTGCATTTTCTGTAGGACTGCTTGTCGATGACGGGATCATTGATTGGAATACTCCGATAAAAACCTACATGCCGGATTTTAAAATGTATGATGATTTTGCCACCGAGCAGATGACCGCTATCGATCTTCTCACTCACCGCTCCGGACTGCCACGCCATGACATGATGTGGTATGGCTCCTATTTCACCCGCGAAGAACTGTATGAAAGATTGCGCTACCTCGAACCAAATGAGCCCTTCCGATACACTTTTCAATATCAGAATCTAATGCTTATGACTGCCGGCTTAATGGTCGGTCGTCTTTCAAACAGTACATGGGAAGATGTCGTGCAGGAAAGGATTTTCAATCCACTTGGAATGAACTCAACTAATTTTTCTGTAGATGTCTCTCAGAGCAGCGATGATTTTGCGATTCCTTATAGCGGCAGCCCAACAGAAGAGCCGGAAGAAATTTCCTTCAGAAATATTTCTACGATCGGACCTGCCGGATCAATAAACTCTACTTCAACCGATATGGCTCAATGGATAAAGATGCTGCTCAATAAAGGAAAAGTTAATGACACCCAGCTTATGATGGAAGGAACAGTGGAGACGATCCTCACTCCCCATATGTTCATCCCCGGAAAAAGCTCTAATGAAGAGCTTACCTACCAAAACTATGGTCTTGGCTGGTTTATCCTTACCTATAGAGGACACCCTTTTGTTCAGCACGGCGGCAATATAGACGGATTCTCTACACTGGTTTCGTTATTGCCGGAGGACAATCTCGGTATTGTGTTGATGGTCAATCAAAACGGTTCAGGATATCCGGGTGTGCTTAATTATTTTATTATTGATCACCTGCTGGATATGGAATCTGTGGATTGGAATGAAAGAAATTTGGCTAAACTGATGAGTTTTTCGGAACTGGAAGAAGAAAAGGGAGAAATCCCTCGAATAGAAGGAACAAAACCATCCCACGACCTCGATGCATACACAGGCACTTATGAAAATCCGGGTTATGGAAAAGTTGAAATCGACAATGACGGCACCCAGCTTTATATGGTCTATCACTCTTTTGCAAGTCCTCTTGAACACTGGCATTACGATGTTTTCAAACCCACGGAAGGTGTTCCTGCCGAGTCAAATACTCTCATAGAATTTCATACAAACCTTCAAGGAAATATTCATAAATTATCATCACCACTGGAATCTTCAGTCGCTTCTATTGAATTTGTTAAACTTCCTCCCCAGGACCTTTTTGATCCGGAATATCTTATTCAGTTCGTTGGTAAATACGAAATGGGCGTGGTTGAGATAAGAGTTGAGTTGAATAAATCCGGCTCACTTATGCTCACATATCCGGGACAGCCCGTTTATGAGCTTATACCTTATGAGGGTACAGAATTTATCATAGGAAATCTGGATAATTTCAGGGTTACATTTATAATTGATAAAAATGATGAAGTGACCGGACTGACATTTATCCAGCCGAATGGCACGTTTGATGCAAAAAAGGTGGAGTGAGAGAAAATTAAA
>JACNJG010000138.1 GCA_014382685.1 Candidatus Cloacimonadota bacterium | reverse complement strand
GGTCACGCATTAATGATTTTAGTGGATCAACTATAATAACAATTCCTGGTTGTAATAATGCAGAAAGCTGATATGTTAATGATTTTCCAGCACCTGTTGGTAACAGTGCTATCACATCTTTTAGATTTAATGTTCTTCTTAAAATTTCTACTTGCCCATCTCTAAAACTATTTTTCCTGAAAATATTTTGCAAAAAATAAACAAGTGGCTTTGGCTGTTCTTCCTTACTTATTTTGAATTTTATTGGTTTTGCAGAAATAACTTTTCGTTGTTCTTTATAGGAAATTGAATGAATTGATCTTATTATAATTTTGTGTTTATAATTAACCTTTTCTTCAAACTCTTTTTCTGCTTTATAAAATCCCAATCTTTGTAAGGTTGAAACATCTAAAACAACATCTGCTTTAAAATTATTAATTGGTTTTGATACAAGCTCTGTTTTATTATTCATATTTAGCTGACATTGAGAAAATTCTTCTGTATTGTAAATTTTTAAATTGATTTTTGGAATTGATTTCCCTTTTCCTTCCAAATCGAATAAGTTAGTTATTTGATTTTTTAAATCATTAACAGCTAAAAAACCACAAGGAACGTCTCTTTCAATTATAGCAATGTTCCATTTTCTTGCATTCATCTTTAGAATATTTGAATTAATAAGAAAAATGAGAGTCTTCTGTATTCTTGCTATTGCAATTGGAGTTAAAGCAAACTGAAGAGCTTCTAAGCCAAATTCTTCTTCCCATATTTTATTTTCATAATTTTCTTTCAATCTTTGAGCATAGGGGTGTTCTAAAAAACATTTTATTGCTTCAATTTTTGTCTCATCAATATTACTTTTAACTTCTGAGGTTTTAATTCTTACTGTTTTCTTCCATCCTTTTTTCTCAACAGCTTCATTACGTTTATCATCTAAAGATTTTTGAGGTTCAACTTCGTGCTGTGAACCGTCAATTTCAATTACTAATCCATCTTTGAAATTGGAATAATGTGGGAACTGGAAAGAAAAATCAACTCTTTGCTCAAAAAACCTATTTTGATCAATTTGGAGTTTTTTAATTAATTTATTTTTACTTTCTTCAGGTAAATTCAGTATGGAATTAATTTCTCTTTGTGTTTCTAAACATTGTTTATAACAATCACCTAATTCATCGGGTAATATTTTTTGAAAGAATATTTCTTCATAATCGCTACCCGAATGTTCTTCCCATGAATCAAAATTAAATAATGTATTATAGGTTCCATTAATTCTTGGATCAATAGTAAATAAACTTTTGTAGATTAAGTCTATATTTAAATTATCGTTATATTGATATAAGATATCACCTGTTCTATCAGAAATTACTTTTTCTCCCATTTTCAACTTATCTAAGAAAGTATCTTCAATGAAAATAGATGGGAAAGTTGGTAATCCACGAGATATTAGGTTGTTGAGAATTGCGGTTATTGAATTTTCATTTTTTTCTTCAATAAAGTCATAATAAATATTGAAGGTCGAGAGATGTTCGAAGAGTGGTTTTACTGAAAACCCCTTTTCTAATCGATTCAATGAATTATAAACTGATTTAAGAACATATCCAGCTTGAAGTTGCTTCTTTTTCAATTATTTGTTCTCCGCTATATTTTTTTAATCTATGTAAATCAATTCATTCTCTTTTATTATTTTACCATTATTAATTATTGTCCATTTCGTTTCACCCTTTACTTTCCCAAGTATAATATGATAGCCGCATTTATATCCATATGTAGTCGTTAGTTGTTTAATATTATTTAAATCTTTTCTAACGTTATCCCTATTCGTATTATTCCATTTTTTTATTTCAAAGCAAATAAAATCATTATCTATAAAATAATTTCGTTTATGTATAATAATATCAACAAATCTTTTTGTTCCGGTACCATCTTCGTTTTCAATTTCTTTCCCACTTCTTTCTTTTTCATTCTCACGTCCGTTTTCTGTTGAAGTATATTCAAATGAGCTATTAAAATCACAATCTACAAAAAAATTATTAAATTCAAGTTGTAAGGAATGCGCAAGTCTGAATACAATACATCTTTCACATACACCATTCCCATCATTTCTTTCGAAAAGAAATATATCGTCTTCATATAGTTTATTAAGACTGTTCTTAATTTTATCTTCAATTCGAGTAATATTATCTACTTCTCTTTGCATATAATCTCTTTTCCCTAAATATTTTTTGCTTAATCGCTTATTTAGTTTCAATACCTCATTGTCAAACTTATTAAGTTAGTTTCATTCCCGTTAATCACTTTCGTCATTAAACAGATAAATCGTTCCTCGTTCTTTTCCAATTTTCTAAATCGGATTTTCGGTTAATGCTTCCTGGTAGAATACTTCTAATTGGGGATGGTTTTTCCTGCAGTATCTTAGTATGTCGGATGCTGGTTTTAAATATTTTTCATTATTGTATAAGATGTACATCTTATCGAATTCGATCTCTTTTAAGATAGATAAAATTGCTCCTGGCTTTTCATCGATGTAGCAATCATTGTTCCCGATGAAAGTTAGTAATATTTTCATAGTCACTCTAATAATTTGATCCGTTTGCACGTCAAGAAATAGACAATTTGAGTTTTCCCCATAGAACACTTAAGACATGCTCTTCGACATGTCTCAAGATGTGATGGTTTATTTAGTCCCGACCATTACGAAGGTTTGCAACCGTTCGCAAGGTTCTTCATTAAAATTCAGTCCCGCTTGAGAAATTGAAATTGCTGATCTTCATTGCAGGAACAAGGAAACCTCCGCCAAAGAAAGCGCCTGCGATCTCAGCAGTATCTCCAATCTCTTCGATGTTTGAGAAAATATTAATGACACTATCATTATAGCGCATATTTTTCAGGGGCTTAGTTATTTTGCCGTTCTCAACTAAGAAGAATCCGTCACGCGTCATACCTGTAATAAGTAATG
This sequence comes from Candidatus Cloacimonadota bacterium, assembly GCA_014382685.1. GTDB lineage: Bacteria > Cloacimonadota > Cloacimonadia > JGIOTU-2 > JGIOTU-2 > Celaenobacter. The sequence goes on along the minus strand of JACNJG010000138.1, from coordinate 10,825 downwards.
AAATGGGATCAATAATATTGGAATAGTGGAAATGAGTTACAAGAACTCCCTTTTCAGTATTTTTTATCATATTCTCAACTGAACTTTTTCCTGTTTCAAATCTTAGAGCAAACGGATATGCTGCCTGACTGGGCAGGGGAATTGCATGTCCGTTATTATCAACACCTGCCTCTTTTGCGATCCATCGGTTGGTTGCAAAGCCCTTTGGAATACCTTTCTCGACAAGTGTCATGGGTTTTACAGGCATTCCTTCAAAATCAAATGGCTGTGAGCCGATAATTGGATTATAAGGGTCTTCAAAGATATTAAGCTTTTCAGAGAAGATTTTTTTATTCAATCCATCTTTCAGGAAGGTTGTTCCTTCAAGATAATCCATGCCGTTAAATCCCTTCCACAAAAGGAAAAGTACAAATTCTGCCACTGCTGCCGGCTCCATAATAACAGTATATTTACCCGGCTTCAAATCCTCGGGATACACACTCTTAAGTGCCTTTTCAATAGCAATATTGGCTGCTTTCTCGACATCGATCTTGCGTACATCCTTTTTTATTATCTCATGCCAGCCCGATGCAGCTCCTTTCATTGCAGTTATGCTGAACTCCGCATTGGTAGAGATATCATAAGCAAAGAGCCCTTTACAATTTGCCAGCGCAATCTCAGAAGTAGAATTGGAAAATATTCCCGCTCCTTCAAGATCATTTTTCTTGCAGATATTTACTGCTTTTGTGATAGCTTCTGCACGCTGCTGAGGAGAGAATATATCTGTTTCCTTGCAGAAATTTTCAACCTTTTGATATTCCTGCTGCTTTGGAAGCGGAAGCAGTTTTTCATTATCCTTCTGCATTTTCGTAGCATCGATTGCTGCCTGAAGTGTTTGTTTAAGAGAATCATCATCCAATTTATTTGTGGTTGCAGTTGCAGTTTTTTTGCCAATTATTGTGCGTACTCTTATATAATAGGATGTATCGCTCACATTTTGATGAATGTAATTATTTGCATATCGTGTGAGAGCGCTTTTACTATTGAAGATCAGAACCTCTGTTTCGACTTCCTTCGAAAGAGAAATAATTTTCTGTGCAAGCTCACGCATTTCTGCTTTGCTTTTCTGGCTCATAGAAACTCCTGAAATATTTTATCATTTGCTTTTTCGTAACTGCTTACGATTGTGTCAAGACTTTCATTTCTTGCCACGATTTTGTTGACACAGAGTAATGCACCCGAGATAAATATTCAAGAATAGTAGAAAAGAGGTTCAAATGCCAGTAACAGTCGTATTAGGAGCATTATGGGGTGATGAAGCAAAAGCAAAGATCGTTGATGCATTAGCGGTAAATATGGATGCAATTGTACGCTTTCAGGGTGGATGCAATGCGGGTCATACTGTGGTACATGGAGATAAAACTTATAAGTTCCATATTATTCCAGTAGGTATTCTTGATCCAAAAATGATATGCATTATAGGGAATGGTGTGGTCATTAATATTGAACGATTATTGCAGGAAATCGAAGAGATCGAATCCAAAGGTATTCATCTTGCAGACAGGTTTTTCATTAGTTCACAAGCTCATGTAACACTTCCTATACAAACTTATCTCGATGAACTCGGTGAGAAATTGAGCGGCAAACAGGCAATTGGAACTACAAAATCCGGTATAGGACCTACATATTCTGATAAAGCCGCGCGCCTGGGACTCCGTATGGGTGATCTTCTCGATAAAGAATACCTCGAATACAGACTCTCAAATCTTATAGAAAACAAACGCGATATGCTTGGTTCGTGGCTCGAAAACATTAGTTTAGATGACTCAGTTGAAATGCTATACGATATTGGAATTCAGCTCAAACCCTATATCTGCAACACTCCCTGTATGATCAACAAGCTTATTAGAGAAAATAAGAATATTTTATTCGAAGGAGCACAGGGTACTCTGCTTGATATTGATTTCGGGACGTATCCTTACGTAACATCATCAAATACAACAATCGGTGCTGCGTTGACCGGGGCGGGTATAAATCCAAGAAGCATTGATAGGATTATCGGTGTGATGAAGGCATACTTTACACGTGTGGGCAATGGACCTTTCCCAACAGAATTGCATGATGAGATAGGTGAATATATTCGCGAGAGGGGACATGAATACGGCACCACAACCGGACGACCCCGCAGATGCGGTTGGTTCGATGCAGTTGCTGCAAGATTTTCCGCAATGCTTAATGGTTTCGATGAGATCGCACTCACGCTGCTGGATGTCTATTCCGGGTTGGATAAGATCGAGATATGCACAGGTTACACATTGGATGGTCTGGAACTAGAAGAATACCCGGTTGAAACCCGACTTTTGAAATTGGTTCAGCCAACCTATATATCGCTTCCCGGTTGGAAAGAGAATATTACTTCTGTGAAAAAATTTGAGGATCTTCCGGAAAACGTTCAAACATTTGTTCATACTATTGAAGAGCTTCTTAGTATCCCAATAAAGATAATTTCTGTGGGTGCAGAGCGCAGCCAAACTATATTTCGATAAAAATCCTACATGAGTATCATTTGTCAGAATATATTCTTTGCCTATGCGAATAGAAAGCCCAATTCCTTGATCTTTGAGGATTTCAGCTTCGAACTGAGTAATAATGAAACAAAATGCCTGTATGGTGGCACCGGCTCAGGGAAGACAACCCTGTTCAATCTTCTTTTTGGTGAGCTAAAGACCAAAAAAGGAAAAATTCTTATAGACAAGACTCCGTTACGGAAAGAAAAAACATTCTGTAAAAAAGTAGCATTTTTGTTTCAAGAACCGGAAAAGCAGTTTGTATTTCCCTCAATACAAGATGAATATAAATTTTTAACGCTACAAAAGAACGACATTGCCATCACTCAAAATATCAAAGAGTTATGTGATATATTTAATGTAAATGTTGAGAATTATTTTAAAAGAGATATCTATGAATTATCTATTGGTGAACTCCGCTTGCTGCAAATTATTTTTTCCTTTTCTGCTGACGCAGAATATCTGATACTGGACGAGCCGGCAGACCATCTTGAGAATGTGCATCGTTTAATATTTTCCGATCTTATAAAATCAATAAATAACAAAGGAATACTAATTTTGACCAAGTATCCTGACCTATATGAAACTGTTGCTGATACGAGTATTCCGATTAATGCAAAGTACGAATGAGGTCTTTATGAAAAAATTAGTTTTGTTAATTTCGATTATATTTCTAAGTACAACATTATTTGCAGATGTTCAGGAAGAGTTCAACTTCGCTAAAAAAATGTATGATGATACGCTGTATGAAGAGGCAATAGGTAAATTTCAGGATATTATCCAGAAATATCCTGCTTCAGCTATTGCGGAAGAAGCACAGTTCTATCTCGGCAATTCATATATGGAGCTCGAGCAGTTCGTCAATGCATCCTTTTCCTACAAACGTCTTCTCGAAAACCATCCGCAGACAACACTCTATCCACAGGCAGTTTTCAAACTTGCAGAAAGTCTTTTTGAAAGCAGAAATTATTTCGAAGCATCACAGTATTATCAGGATTTGATCTATAATTACCCGCAAAGTCCCTATGCACTGCAATCACTCAATAAGATCATTACAGCTCTGAAGAATGCAGGTATGTATAATGAGGCAATTCTTGTTTCTATGGATATCATTGAAAGTTTTACAGGAAAAGCTCAGATCCCGGGAATCCTGCTCTCACTTGCTTCAGTGTATGAACTTCACAATATGCCTGCTGAGTATGAACAAACCCTTCTGAAAATTGTTGATAATTATCCTCAATCCGACGAAAAATGGGAGGCAATACAGGAATTATCTCAATATTATTATAATAATGAATTGCCCGAACAAGCCCTGCAATTACTACAAAGTGGACTTACGGAAACCATTCCACGCCAATACGAGCAATCGCTACTTTTGCTCTACGCAGAACTTCTTGAAAGAAGTGGTGAAAGGCAAAACTCATTGGAACAGTATAAGGAATTTTATCGCAAATTCGATACTTATCCACAGCAGGATAGAATAGCTGACAGGATCGCATCCCTACAATTTGCACTGGGTGCATACAGAAATACAACACTTACCTGCAATGAATTTCAGCAAAATTTCCCTGCAAGCGAATACACAGCTCATATTCAGTACCTGCTTGCCTATGCTCAATATCATCTAAAAAATTATACCCAAGCAATAAATATCTTGAATAGCATAGAAATCAAAAAAGCTTCTCTTGAGATTCAAAAAAATATTCAGCAGCTTCGAGCGATCATTTATCTTCAGCAAAATGAATACGAACTTGCGATTTCTACCTATCTTAATATTATAAAAAATTACCCTCATATTACCGCAGTGGATTCCATTTATTTCGATATTGGACAGCTCTATCAGGAATATCTGAAGGATAATTCTGCTGCGATAAATTACTATAAAATTATTGTCACAACCTATCCCGAAAGCGAGCTTCGGGGACAGGCGTTTCTGAATCTCGCATTTTGCAGCGAACAGCTAAACCAATATGATGCTGCGCTACAATACTATACTCAGGCGATTTCTAATCCTTCTCTTACTTCTGAAGAAAGGGATGAGATATCGGGTAAGCTTGTTTATATAAAACAATTCTTAGCAAAAAATGAGAGCTTGGCGCTTGAAAATATGCTTGAAACTTTTGCACAATTTGTCCGATACAATGACTATATCGCAACCATCCAATCTATTGCAGATATCTATTGCAATGATCTGAAGGACTATCAAAAAGCACTTGATCTGCTTGAAAGCGATCCTCTTTTTGAGCGAGAGCCCAAGCTTCTTCTACTCAAAGGTGAACTTTATCTCACTCTTGCTGAAAAATATACTTATGAGAAAAATGAGCTGGCAGAATCTCTTTACGCTCAAGCTCAACAGATTTTCGAGACTATCGTTTCTGATTATAAAGATATTAATGAAAAAGCTTATGCGGAATTCCATCTGATCTCACTAAAAGTAAGAAAGTACGAACCCGGAACCGAGCTATATGTTACGAGTTTAAGACAATTAACTCTCAATTTCATCGATACTTACAATACATTTCCATATATTGGAGAGGTTTATTTTAAACTTGGCAAAGCGCTAATGGAATCAGGAGAATCTGAAGAGCAGACGATCATGTACCTGCAAAAAGCTGCTTCTCTTTCAAAAAATGCTGAAATCAGAAATGAAGCATATCGCTATCTTGGAGATCTCTATCTTAAAAATGAGGGTTATATCGCTGCTCGCAATCAGTATCAGAAAATTGATGAGCAGACCATCTACGCCGATCCTGAATTGCTTTATAATGTTGGATATGTTTATTTTCAGCTTAAATCATATTCACAGAGCGTGGTCTATTTCGAGTATTACGTGCAAAATTATACTACTCATGAAAACTATATTGAAGCATTGGATCTTCTTGCATCCATTTATGTAACTTTAAATGAGCCGATTAAAGCGATCACATATTATGCTATCCTTGCCGAAAAAGCGCCAAATGACGGACTTCTTCGCACGCTTCGGAACCTCTATATTGATAAAGGGCAGTTTGATGAAGCCATTGACATTTCGATAAAAATCGAAGCGCTTACCAATAATGATAGGCGTATCCTTGCAGGAATTTATGAAGTTCAAGGCAATCTAAGTTATGCAATTCTGCAATATGGACGCATCATCAGCGAGGTTGTGGCAGAAGATACGATGCTTATAGATACTCAATATCTTGCCAAACTTCATGTACTCGTTGGTGATATGAACAGCGCTCTGACAAATTATACAAAAATTTATAACATAACCGAAAGTTACAAAAATCCGTTTGAAAGTTTTTCATATCTGAACTGGTCCAAAATTGCCGAAAATACTATAGTTGCCTATTACAAACAGAAGAACCGCTCTCAAGCAGAAACTTTTGAGAAATATTATAAGTCAGTTATCAAGAATAATGATGAGATCGAAGCCCACATTGCACTTGAAAGGGGAATCTATTATGCGCAGCTTGACCAGAAGAAGGCAAGAAAATTATTTAAGGAAGTGATCGAAGATTATAGTTCAACGGAATATGCTGACGATGCCTATCTGGAGCTTGCGATCATGGAACTTGGAAATAAGGAATTTGAAAAAGCAGAAACCTATCTTACGACACTTCTCGAACAATTTCCTGATTCCGATCTCACCAACAATGTGTATCTTAAATTGGGTTCGATGAATTTCAGCGAAGGGAATTTTCAGGATGCGCTGGAATATTATCAGAAAGTAATTCAGCGTGATACAGAAGGATTTTATGCAATGCAGGCGATTGAAAACTTTGCTCTGACCTGTAAAGCAATGGGCGAGTGGATGCTTGCGATCGAAGCATATCAAATTCTTATTGAACGTTTTGGTTCCCCAGAAATGACACCTCAAACAATATTTGAGATCTCTTATTGTTATTACATGGACAAGGAATACAGAAAAGCAATACAGCTTTTCAAAACCATACGGGATAAATTCACAGACAGCGAAGTAAAAGCTGAGATCATCTACTGGATAGGGGAATCATATTACGGGATGAAAGAGTATGACCAGTCAATTGAAGCGCTTCTCAAGATCGTGTATGATTACAGCTACCTGGATCAATGGTATGTGAATGCCAATATCAAGATTGCTATTGCATATGAAAAGCTTCAGAAATTCGACAAAGCCCGTCTGTTCTATAAAAATGTAATCGAACGCTATGGCACAAACTCCAATTGGGGAGCAGAAGCAAAAAAATTGCTGGACGCACTTCCATAACACTGTAGAAACTGACTTTTCGTATTATGAAAAATTTCAAGCTGATCTTCTCTTATCTTAAACATTATAAAAAAACCATTGCGCTTGGTGTGCTCTGCCTGATCATCGTTGACGCCATTCAGATGATCGTACCCAAGATCATCCAGCACGTGATCGACTCTCTGCACAATCCCAGTTTCACCATGAAGACTGTTTTGATATCCGCAGGATTTATTTTCGGGCTTGCTGTATTTATGGCTGTGCTGCGTTTCCTGTGGCGAATTCTTCTTATTACTAATTCCTTTAAGATAGAAAAGAAGATTCGTAACGAATATTATGAGCATCTGCAAAAATTGTCTCCCCGTTTCTTTCAGAATCATAATACCGGTGATCTCATGGCGTATGCAACCAACGATCTTAATGCAGTGCGCATGCTCTTTGGGATTGGTGTAGTACTTGCTTTTGATGTGTTTTTTGTTACGATCGCTTCTTTTGTGCTTATGAGTAACATCAACTTTAAAATGACACTATATGTGATCATTCCACTTCCTATTGTAACCTTTATTATGATATATTTCGGCAAGAGACTCCATCGCTTGTTCAAAAAAGTACAGGATACATTTTCACATCTTTCAGATAGGGTGCAGGAAACCATTTCCGGTGTGCGCGTTATTAAATCTTTTGGTCGTGAAAACGCTTATGAAGATCGTGTCGGTAAAGTTGCAGAAGACCTTGTGGATCATAATATCAAGCTGGTGAAAATATGGGGTATGTTCTTCCCTTCAATGTTTGCGATCATCGGTATAAGCATGTTGCTGACACTCTACATTGGCGGAACTAAAACAATCCTTCGGGAGATCACGATCGGTGAATTCGTTGCATTCAATAGCTATCTACATCTCATTATATGGCCAGTGATCGCGATCGGCTGGATCGTGGATCTCTATCAGCGTGGAACTGCATCTCTCAATAGAATTCAGGATATCATGAACCAAAAGCCGGAGATCATAGATGAACCATGTGTGGACAATTCAATAACTTTTCTTAAAGGAAACATTAAGCTCAAACATCTGCACTATACCTATCCTGATACAGAAATACCTGTGCTCAAAGATATTTCGATCAGCATTAAAGCAGGTGAAACTCTTGCCATAGTGGGAAGAACCGGTGAAGGAAAAAGCACGTTGATCAAACTGTTAACCCGCTTATTCAACCCCCCCAAAAATGAAATATATATAGACGACCATGAGATATATCAGATCCCGCTGGATACGCTCCGAAAATCAATCGCAGTAGTTACTCAGGATATTTTTCTCTTTGCCTCATCAGTTAAAGAGAATATTCAGTTCGGAAATGAGAACGTAACTCATGAGGATATCATCGAAACAACTCAGATCTCGCAATTTTACAATGATATAAAGGACTTTGAGAAGGAATTTGAATCCATAGTCGGAGAAAGAGGAGTTTCGCTTTCAGGAGGTCAGAAACAGCGTCTGGCGCTTTCCCGAGCCCTTATTAAAAACGCTCCGATACTTGTACTGGACGATGCTTTTTCTTCTGTAGATACAGAAACTGAGGAGATCATTCTAAAAAATATTCGAGTTAGCCAGAAAGATAAAACTGTGCTCATAATTGCACATAGAATTACTACAATGCAGCATGCAGATAAGATAGTTGTGCTGGACGATGGCAAGGTAGTAGAGCAGGGAACTCATGAAACACTGCTTGAGTTGGGTGGAATTTATACCGATATTTATAACCGTCAGAAATTAAGAGAAGAACTGGAAATGTAGTATGCGAGGACATTCATCAGCTTTTGAAGAAGAAAAAGATAGCGGCAAGATGCTTGACTCCAAATTGATAAAGCGTCTATTCGCATACCTTACGCCCTACAAGGTGTATTTCATCATATCATTCTTCATTTTGATCCTTGTTGCTTTCTTCGCAATTGCAATTCCATACATCACCAAATATGCTATCGATGAATACATCAATCCTTCTTTAAAAATTCTAACTGTTGAAGATCATCCTGAACTGCAGGAACATTTCACAAAAAAATATAAAAAGTACGTTGTAAGCCAGCAGGATGGCAAGATACTTCTACACAGCTACAATCTCGATAAATTGTTGCCAAAACACTTTAAGATGCTCCTTACTAATGATCTTATCAGCAAAGAGATATATGCTGCTTATCCAATAAATGAGAAAAATACACAGGTTGCGGAAAATAATCCTGAATATCTAAAACACTTTGGGAAATACTATATTATTCAGCAGAAAAATCTATCCGAGCTCAGCATTGATGATACAAAAATACTTCGTTCTCGTGATATCAGCGGTTTGAAGACACTGGCGATCATATTCTTTGTATTCCTTATCCTGCGGTTTGTGTTCAGTTATGCCCAGATATATCTTACACAATTTGCCGCAATGCATTCTATGTATGATCTCCGCATGAAGCTCTTCAACCATCTTCAGAAATTACCAATGTCCTTCTTTGATAAGAATCCGATCGGGCGACTTGTTACGCGTATTACGAATGATGTAAATGCTCTTTCCGAAATGCTCGGCGAGGGGCTTATCACACTGGTGCAGGATATTTTCATGATGCTGGCGATCCTTATTGTGATGCTCATTATTAACTGGAAAATGGCGCTCATTATCTTTGTGATACTTCCCTTTGTTGTATTCTTCATGCTCAAGTTCAAAGTCGATATTCGCAAGGTTTATCGGCTTGTGAGAATTCGTCTTGCAAAAATAAATACAAGTTTGAGTGAGAATATTTCAGGCATTCAGACGATTCAGCTTTTCCATCAAGAGAAGAAAAAATTAAACGAATTTGAGAATGTTACACAGGGTTATTTCGAAGCTGAAAAAAAGCAACTGCGTGTTTTTGCAGTATTCCGCCCCCTTATCGATGTCATGGTTCACCTTGGGATAGCTCTTATCATCTGGTATGGCGCCGGAAGCATCATACAGAATAAGATGTCATTGGGAGTGCTGGTGGTTTTTATCAGTTATGTGCACCGCTTCTTTGACCCGCTCTATGACCTGAGCCAGAAGTATAATGTGATGCAATCCGCGATGGCTGCGATGGAGCGTATCTTCAAACTTATGGATGAAAAAGAAGAGCATTATGCAGCACTGCCCGAACATCCGATCCGCTTGCAAGGTGAGATCGAATTTCGAAATGTATGGATGGCATATAAGAACGAAAACTGGGTGCTGAAGGATATAAATCTAAAAATCTCAAAAGGTGAAAAAGTCGCACTGGTGGGTTCGACAGGCGGCGGAAAAACCTCTCTCGTGAAGCTTGTTAGCTCATTTTATCCTTTCCGGAAAGGTGAGATACTTATTGATGGAAAGTCGATCAAAGATTATAATTTGGAAGAATTGCGTTATAATATCGGTGTGGTTCAGCAGGATGTCTTTATCTTCTCAGGTAAGATCCGCGATAATATTTCGTTGTTCCGAAAAGATATTTCTGAAGAGCAGATCGTTCAAGCAGCGAAGTTTGCGAATGCCGATCGTTTCATATCAAAACTTCCAAAAAAATATGATTCTGATGCAAAAGAGCGGGGCTCTGTGCTTTCGGCAGGTCAGCGTCAACTCCTTGCATTCGCTCGCGTGTTGGTAGGGGATCCAAGTATTTTTGTGCTTGATGAAGCTACTTCCAATATTGATACGGAAACCGAGATGCTCATACAGGATGCTTTGCATAAGATCATGGAAAACCGAACCTCGATCATCATCGCACACCGTCTTTCTACCATACAAAATGTAGATAGGATTGTTGTCATACACAAAGGTCGTATCGCTGAAGAGGGCAGCCATCAAGAGCTTATCAAGCAGAGAGGAATTTATTACAAACTTTATGAATTGCAATATAAAGGGATGGAGAAGTAAATTTCTAAATCCTCCCGACCTGTCGGGACTAATGACAAATGAAATATCCCTTCGGGCTGGACTTTCCCGATCCATCGGGAGAGTTCAGAATGAAAAAATTGAGCAAAGGATCGCTCTGAACCACATCCTCCCGATAAATCGTGATTATGAGTTCCATTTCTTA
>JACNJG010000122.1:2938-13788 GCA_014382685.1 Candidatus Cloacimonadota bacterium | reverse complement strand
ATAACAGGATTAATGAACACGCCGTCATCAGCGAGCAAACGCCACATCTTAAAGGCAGTCATCATATCACCTACATGCAGCGGAATGATTGGAGTGCAACTTGTGCCGATATCATATCCCATATCTGTAAATCCTTTTTGCATATATCGGGTGATTTCCCACAAGCGTTCAATTCGTTCCGGCTCTGTCTCCATAATATCAATTGCAGCTATCACGGTGGCAGCAGATGCAGGAGGAAGACTCGCGCTGAAAATAAGCGGACGTGAGAAATGCTTGAGATAGTGCATAAGCACTTCATTTCCTGCGATGAAGCCGCCGACAGAAGCAAGGGATTTACTGAAAGTACCCATAATAACATCTACTTTATCTGTTAAGCCAAAATGATCTGAAGTACCAGCGCCGTTTTTGCCAAGCACTCCAATAGAATGGGCATCATCAACCATGACTTGGGCATTATATTTTTCTGCAAGGTGAACGATCTGAGGTAATTTAGCAATATCACCTTCCATGCTGAATACACCGTCCACAACGATCAACTTGGGCGTTTCTTCAACGTTTTGCAGCACCCGTTCGAGATCATCCATATCATTATGATTGTAACGCAGCATTTTGCCGTAAGATAAATGACAGCCATCGATGATACTTGCATGATCAAGTTTATCAGTAATGAAGTATTCACCTCGAGTAACTATTGTGCTGAGCACGCCAAGATTTGCCTGATATCCTGTTGAAAATGCAAGGGCAGAATCCATACCAACCAGATCGGCAAGGCGCTCTTCAAGCTCAATATGAATATCAAGAGTACCATTAAGAAAGCGCGAACCGGCACAACCGGTGCCATATTTTTTGATAGCATTTTCAGCTGCCTCTTTTACTTTGGGATGATTGGTAAGCCCGAGATAGCTATTGGAACCGAGCATCAGAGTTTTCTTGCCATTAACTATAACTTCAGTATCCTGCTCGGAACTTATCACGCGGAAATAGGGATAAAAACCCTGTTCTTCAAGGATTTTTGCTTCTGTAAAACTGGCGCATTTATCATAGAGATTCATGTATTACTCCTTCTAAATAAACAAAGAATGTTGAATCAATGTTTGGGTGATTTTGTTAAATTTAATTTTCATTGCTCGCATTTCATTAAGAAGCAATTCAACTGTCAATAAATTCAGATTCTAATCTTCCAGTAAAAATATTGACATTATAAGTCCTTAAAAGGAATTAATATAAACCTATGAAAAAGAAAATCGTACTCTTGTTTTGTATGGCTATATTGTGCACCTCCAATCTGATCTGGACTGAAAACACACGCCCAACAGTTGGTGTCGTCTTGAGTGGCGGAGGGGCGAGGGGAATTGCCCACATAGGTGTATTACGGGCTTTGGAAGAGTATAATATTCCAATAGATTTTATTGGAGGAACGAGTTTTGGTGCTCTTGTGGCTGCATTCTATGCATCAGGATATTCAGTGGAAGAAATGCAGAAAATCATTGAAAATACAGATTGGAACATCGCTATCAACCCTGACAGGCAGCAATATTATTATTATTCCAGAAGGATCAATGAAGCAAATGTGCTGCGGGTAAGATTCTCGGATTGGGAACTGAAATTACCAAATTCTCTTGGAAACACTCAGAAGATCGTAAGCCAGCTTGATTATTATTTTACAAGAGCGAATTATTTATGCAGAAGTAATTTTCTTAATTTGGAAACTCCGCTCTTTATTTCAACGACGAATATTAAAACAGGTGAGAATCATATCTTTACTCATGGAGAGCTTCCGCAGGTTGTGCAAGCAAGCATGACCGTGCCATTCCTTCTATCTCCGACTTTGATAGATTCGACTTTCTATGTGGATGGAGGAATTACTAACAACCTTCCTATCAGTAGCATGCGCGCGATGGGAGCTGATATAATTATCGCTTCGAATGCCACAAATTACCTGGCAACAGATAAAGATCTCACAAATATCACCAGCTTCACAAACCAACTCATCAATATTATGATGTTTTCAAAGATCAAAGATGAGCTTAAGCAGGCAGATATCATAATCCGTCCCTCAACAAAACATATAAGGAACACGGAGTTTGCAAGATACAAAGAATTACTTACTCTTGGATACTATCAAACATATTCTCAAATTGACTCCATTCTGAGCATTACTAAGTCAGACAGCGGGTTTTATGATGATAAAAAAACATCCATTCCGATCAGTAATAAAAAGATAGCTATTCATGGTAACTCTCTTTACTCAGATGAGAATTTATTGAGCGCAAATATTTTAGATTCTTTGAGCTTTATCAATGAGCTCGAAGAGCATATAGAAAATTATTATGTTAAGAATGGTTATGTTCTGGCAGAGATAGTTTCAATCTCAGTTACCTCTGATGAAATTGAGATCGTATTAAATGAGGGGGTTATAGAGAGCGTAGGGATCATGGGTAATACTGTTACCAATGAAGGTGTCATTTTACGGGAAGTTCATACAAATCCAGGGGAGATTTTCAATATATACAGTATCGAAAAAGATATTAAGAGAATCTATGGGTCAAACTATTTCAATTTAGTAGATTTTGCTGTGGAACCGCTTGAGAATGGGGCTGTACATGTTGTATTCTCGGTGTCCGAAAAACCCTTTGGCATCATTGAAGCCGGTGCTCATTATTCTACTGAGCAGGCAGCCGCAGGATTTGTTTCTGTGGGACATGACAACTTATTTGGCACAGGGCAGCTTCTACAATGGTATCTTCGATTTGGTAACGAGCGAAAGTATGGTGTGCGTTTCAGTACTGATAGAATTTTTCAGTTCCACTGGAACAGTCTTCTACATTTTTATCTTTATGATGATACGCATAATGAGGAGAATCGATATTGGAATTTCAGGATGGAGAACGGTTTTTTTGATGATTCAAAACTGGGAATGCTCTCGTTTATATTTGATTATCGAACAGCCAATTTAGAATTGGAGAAAAGGAGTTCCGGAATTGGCTTGCAGCTTCTCTTTGATAATTTCGATAATGTGCTGTATCCCACGAAAGGTCTGTATCGCAAAGCATCATATATTCGCTACGATAAGGCGCTTGGTTCAGTTAATAATTTCAGTACAATTCACTTTGAAAATGCATTCTGCATCCCTATTCATAAGAGATGGACACTTGAAAATTGGTCTCGATTGTATCTTTGTGATAGTGAAAGCGGGTATATTCCTGAAAACCGCCTCTTTTTTCATAGACCTGAAGATACATTCTATGGCTTTGATTACAATGAGGTACGGGGTGAGGATATTTTTTACACTTCTCTAAAATTGCGATATTTAATGCTTAATTTCTCAATAGGCGATCCCCGTAAAGAACTTTTCTGCGTTGCAAAAATCGGAATTGGTGATTTTGGAAGTATTGATTCTATGGAAGATTTCTGGAATATTTTTGATAAGAGTGAGAAGATAGGGTATTCAATCGGATTGGAAATGACCACGATATTTGGTCCGGTTAAGATTGCCTACGAGCAGAGCAAGCAGAACAGTTTCTGGAATTTTTCTATGGGATATACTTTTTAGAACTAATTCTTGTCCTTATTATTTTCAAAGCGGTTTCTTCTTTGACGAGAGCTATATACGATCATTTCTCCGAGCAATCCAAGTGAAATAAGCTGTACGCCGACAACGATCAGAAGTATGCCAAGAAAGAGCAGGGGTCTGTTGCTCAAGCTCATACCAAAGAAAATTTTCTCCACTGCCAGCCAGATGCTGATAATAAAACCAATCGCAGATATAATAAGTCCACTTGCCCCGAAAAGATAAAGAGGACTTCTCTGATATTTTGTGATCATCGTTACTGTGAGCAGATCGAGAAAGCCACGGACAAGTCTACTGGCACCATACTTTGATTTTCCAAATTTTCTTTTGTGGTGAGTGACAACTATCTCAGCCACAGAAAATCCTTTTGACCACACAATTGCAGGAATGTAGCGGTAGAGTTCACCATAAATGTCTATAGATTTTACTGCATCCTTACGATATGCTTTATAACCGCAATTGTAGTCATGAAGGCGCAGATGAAAAACCATCGAGGTTATCAAATTAAAGAATTTGGAGGGCCAACGCTTTGTGATCGGATCTTTTCTCTTTTTCTTCCACCCGGATACAAGGTCATATCCTTCATCGATTTTTTCGAGAAATCTGGGAATCTCCTTCGGATCATCCTGCAGATCAGCATCCATTGTGAATATGATATCACCTTTAGCTTTGTCAAATCCTGCCTGAAGTGCTGCTGCTTTCCCAAAGTTAGTTCGAAATCTGATCGGTTTTACATTAGGGTCTTGCTTTGCAATTTCTTTAATGATAGTATGGGAATTGTCAGTACTTCCGTCATCAATAAATATGATCTCATAAGAGGTATCAGGTATATTTTCTATGATCTTCTTATGTAATTCTTTAAGACTTTTTTCTTCATTATAGACCGGGATCACAAAGGAAAGTTTCATCTGTTCTCCTACATATAAATACTTTTAACCACGAAAAACACGAAAATCGCGAAAATGAACCGTAAAAAAAATTCCGCAAAATATCATATTATTACTTTCGTGTATTCTGAAGTTCACAATATTACTTTCTAAATAAATAAATATACGATAGTCATCGCCAGAGCGGAAAGTATCGGGATGCTTATGTTATCATTAATATGAAGATCCACAGATTCCACAACCGATGCGACGAGGGCTCCAAAAATTATCATTATCACTGCAAGTTCGGGATGTGCGCTGTTATAAGCGAATACGCGTTTGAGAAATAAGAAATAGCTGGCGAGCCCAAAGATCGCACAACTAATAAAAGCGCCGATAAAACCTTCGAGAGATTTTTTTGAGCGTACAAATTTTCTTCTTCCCATGGAAAGTCCGAAAAAAGCTGCAAATGTGTCACCTACAACAAGATAGGATATTGCAAGAAAAGCTATCTCTTTAGAAAAAACAGCAATTATCACGACTGATGATGTGAGCAGATAAGATCCGCCAGTAAGCTTGCTCACTTCAGAATCTCTGAGGTGTGAACCGAAAAGCTTAAGAAATTTATGTCGATATTTTGGATTTTCTATTCTAGCAGAATCCCAGACCACAGAGCCGATTGCAAACGGAAGGAGTATTGCAATTGCAAGAAGCTGTTTCTTTATTACAAAATAATAGAGCACAGGGATAATGATCGCAAAAAGATGCATGAGCTTCCTGTAAATTTCTATATGACTTATAGGTTTGATTTCTGTTACCATCGTGTTTATCTCGCAGGATGAGAATTATTTGTCAAATATTTGAAAAACATGAAGAGATATATTGAGAGTATTTGATTTTTTCAAACCTTAGCAATTATATCATGTCAGTATGGAATAAAAATATTTCTTCGCTTTGATGATTGCAGTTTTTATATCAAAATTTTGTGCAAGAAACGCCGTTATTGCAGAAGAGATCATGCAGCCAGTGCCATGGATTTTGGATAAATGTTTATTTGGAGTGGAAAATGAATCTATATTATTTCCATTTATGAGATAATCTTTAATATTCCCATCATTCTTGAGATGTCCTCCTTTTGCAAAAATACAGGCATCATATTTTTTAGAAAGTTGTTTTCCGGCTTGGATAAGTTCTCTCTCATTTGAAACAGACATTTCGCTCAGTTTCTTTAATTCGGGAACATTTGGAGTAATAATATCTGCTATACGGAGAAATTTATCTTTCATAAAAGAGAAACACTCTTCATCAAGAAATGAATATTCATCACTGGCTTTCAAGATGGGGTCGATTACAATATTCCTTTGTTTGTTCTTTTTCAAAAAGCATGAAATGCATTCCATAATTTCCTGATTGAACACCACTCCGATCTTGACTGCTGAGATGTGATAATTTTCTAAAATTGTATTTATTTGATTTTCTACATCCTCGACTGGTAATGCTTTTGCATAGAATACTTTTTGGTTGGTTTGAGCCGTGATGCCGGTTATGACAGAAAGTCCATTCACGCCAATATCATGAAATGTCTTGAGGTCCCGCTGAATGCCAGCACCACCTGAAGTATCACTCGCTGCTATTGTTAAACAATAAAGTTTAAAGGTTTGGAGGTTTGAAGGTTTGAAAGTTTTTTTCATTTCTTGGATTTCAGATAATTGATAAGAGATTGGATTTTGCTTGAGAGCATTTTGCAACGGGTTTTCAGTCGCTCATATATGTTTTCATCGAGAAATCCAATTCTTTGGGAAACATACAATTGTGACCGCAATTCCCCGCAAGAACCTTTTGCGAAAAATAGAAATCTTATAAATTCTTTATGAGTTTCTCTCTCAAAGCCCTCAGCAATATTCGAAGATATTGAAATGGCACTTCTTCGAAGCTGATCCTTCAATGAAAAATCATGTTTGAAAGGATCTAAATCCGTAATTCTGTAAACATCAACAGCCAATTCAACAGCTTCTTTCCATGTCTCCATCTCCTCGATGCATTTAAATGTACTCATATCTTCCTCTCTATTATTTTTTTGTTTTCACTAAACAACTTATAAACTTTTTACTTTATGACTTTTCAACTTTTCAACGTTTTTATCGCACATAATTTTCCGCACATTGTGCACACATCTTCGGAGAAGTCTTCGCTTGCCTTGCGTCTTTTCTTGGCGAGAAGCGGATCGATCGATGTTTCGTACTGTCCTTCCCAATTTAATTCAGAACGGAATTTTGATATTTTATTATCTTTATCCATACTTCCCGGGATACCGCATGCAATATCAGCAGAGTGTGCAGCTATTTTTGCTGCAATTACACCCACTCGTACGTCGTCCTTAGTAGGAAGGCATAGATGTTCTGAGGGAGTTACATAGCAGAGAAAATCAGCACCAAAATACGCTGCAAGGGTACCGCCGATAGCACTGGTAATATGGTCATAACCGGGTGCAATATCTGTGGTGATTGGACCAAGAACATAAAAAGGAGCTCCGTGGCAGAGAGATTTCTGCAGGCGTACATTTGCTTCGATCTGATGTAACGGCACATGTCCGGGACCCTCGATCATTGATTGAACATTTGCCTTTAAAGCTCGTTGTTGAAGCTCTCCGAGAGTAATAAGTTCCTGAAACTGCCCTGCATCGCTTGCATCTGCGAGGCAACCGGGACGTAAGCCGTCGCCCAAGCTGAGTGTTACATCATATTTATAAGCGATATCCAGCAATCTATCATAATATTCATAGAGTGGATTTTCCTTTTTGTGAATCTTCATCCATTTAATGAGAAGCGATCCACCTCTACTCACCACGCCAAGCAAACGAGGTTGCTTTTTCATAGCATCAACAGCTTTTTCTGTAATTCCGCAGTGGACAGTAATATAATCTACGCCCTCTTCACACTGTTTTTCTATTGAATCAAAAAGCTGATCGGCGGACATCTCAGTAATATCGTGATCCTTTTCAAGAAGCTCTGCCGCAACCTGATAGATCGGAACAGTGCCCACCATTACCGGTGATTGATGAATGATTGCCTTTCGAATCTTGGAGAGATCCCCACCAGTTGATAGATCCATCACGCTGTCTACGCCGTAGGCGACAGAGACTTTCAACTTTTCCAGCTCCTCTTTTGTATCAAAATGATCTGGAGAAGTGCCGATATTTGCATTTATTTTTGTGCGAAGTTTATTTCCAATTCCAACTGGGTGAAAATCTCTTCTGATATTTTTAGGGATCACAATATGTCCTGCAGCAATCTCATTTTTGAGCCATTCTACCTCGCTATTTTCATCTTTTGCGACAATTCGCATATCCTCAGTGATGATTCCTTTTTTTGCCTGTTCAAGTAATGTCATAGTGCCTTCTTTTAATAAATTTCTATCTTTATAATATAATGCATGAATGTAACTTAGAATAGAAAAATTTTCTGCATCCAGTCACATACCTCATCCATCTTAAAGAGTTCATCGAAAAATTTCTGTTTAAATGCAAAGGGTGTAAAGGTCTCCCTTGCGGCTTTTTCTGCTGCGATCTCGTACACGGATAGACCCGCAGCACACGATTTTCCATAATCTTTATCGATAGCGCAGAAGCATCCTATAACCGATGCTGCCATGCAACCGGTTCCTACGATCTGCCCCATAAGTGGATGTCCATTTTTAACGACATAAACTTCTTCTTTCCATGCAATAATATCTTCCGGAGCAGTGATGACGACCGCTGCATCTCTTTCTTTTGAAAGCTTCTTTGCAACCTTCACGAGATCGAGCTGTACATCCACCGCCTCGACGCCCTTTGTGACAACATCCTCACCCGCAAGTTTTCCTATTTCTGAAGCATTCCCTTTAATGATATCAATATGGCATTCGTCGAGGAGTTCGAATGCTTTTTTATCCCGAAATGGAGTAGCGCCTACACCAACGGCATCCAGAACGACCGGGATACCTTTTTGATTTGCAGCTTTTGCAGCAATTTTCATAGATTCGACCAGTTCTGATGTAAGTGTGCCTATATTCAGAACCAACGCATCTGATAATTTGACCATATCAGCTACTTCTTCTTTTGCATGTGCCATAATCGGCAGTCCGCCGGTAAGCCGAACGATATTTGCGCAATCTGCGATCGAAACCCAGTTGGTAATATGGTGGATCAGCGGGTTTGTATTTCTGATCTTTTGTAAATAGGTGTGTAATGATAAATGGAGTTCTTGCATATAAACCTCATCTCTTATTATATTTTTCGATTATTTCTTGGATTTTCTTAATTTCATTTTCAGGATCAGGTGCAGTTAGGATCGCTGAAATAATCGCAACGCCATGCACTCCGGTATCCAAAACTTCTCTTAAATTTTGAGTATTGATACCGCCTATAGCGACAATCGGGATTGTGATTTTGTCGACTATTTCCTTGAGCTTGACGAGTCCGATCGGTGGTGGAGTGTCAGTCTTGGTTTGAGTTGCAAATATTGGTCCGACACCGAGATAATCAGCTCCCAGTTCTTCAGCTTCAATTGATTCTTCAAGCGTCATCGTGCTAATACCAATTATTTTTTCAGGCATCTGCGTCCTGACGTTCAGATAGCTTTCATCACTTTGTCCTACATGAATACCGTCAGCATTTGAGAGGAGTGCAACTTCAAGCACATCATTTACGACAAATTGTGTTGATGAATTCGATGCCAGTTTCTGCATTTTTTGAGCATTTCCAATCATAGTCCGGATATCAGCATCTTTATCCCTATATTGAATGAGAGCAACCTTATTGCGGATTGCGATTTGAGTATATTTTTCAAAATCCTGTGTGTACATTCCATCTATGATGAAATATAGCCCGATGTTCTTTCGTAATTTTTTCATTAAATCCTTTCAAAATAAAAAACCGGATCATCAACGATGCCCGGTGAACTCATTCCTACGCCAGCATTACCTGGATCAGGTTCAAAGGGTATGTTCTCAGCCCATGGGAGCACCCCTGATGAAAGGATAGTATTTTACTATCCGATTATTATGTCAAATTTATGTTTAGAGATAGATTTTCACGAGTTCTTTAATAAGTGAAGGTTTGTTCCTTACCGCAGTTTTAAAAAGCTGGAAGAGCGTTAGTTTTTCCTGTGGAATATCATGCAGGAGACCCACAATTTTATTCAGTTCATCATCAGAGAAGTCAAAGAATATTTCTTTGAGTTTGTAGTGTACTTTTTGATGATTTCCCTGTTCTTTCATCCACTCTTTGTGATACTTTTTCAAGAATTTGTTGGAAAAGTCTTCTTTTTTTACTGCTTCAGCAGCGACTGTTCCAGCAATACTTCCGGCGACAAGTATGTTGCTAAGTCCACCGCCCGTGACCGGATTCACCTGCCGTGCAGCATCTCCTACAAGTATAAGGTTATCCTTCGTGATCTCAGGAAGGGTTTTGGCAGTGGGCACTGCGCCTGCAAAAAAGGCAAGAGCTCTGCTTTTGGGAAAATTTTTCGTTACAAATTCATCAAGATAGTTCCGGGCATTTTTGCCATTTCCTCTGTCTGCTCTAATGCCGATCCCAACATTAGCCATATTTCTTCCTTTAGGGAAGATCCACACGTAACCGCCTGGTGCGATTTCATTTCCGAAATAAAAATGTGAAAATTCCTTCTCCACATCAATATTAGTGAGGAGGTATTGAGCTCCGGATTCCAGGTCCTCTATTTTTAAAGTCGTATCGATGTCGGCTAGTTTTCCAATGCGGGATTCGGGACCGTCTGCACCAACAACAATATGGGATTTCACCTGTTTTGCTTCGCCGAGATAGTTAAACTTAACGCCTGATATTCTATCATTTTCCCAAAGCAGGTCGTGGACATTGGCTTTTGTGATAATATCTGCACCTTTTTTTGCAGCTTCTTCGCAGATGAAGGCATCAAAAAGTCGTCGCTCAAGCACATATCCGTCGCCAACAGCTCCGGCATTCATAATACATGATTGCCCATTTGGTGCATAGAGTTTAGCGCCGTCTATCTTTTGAGCGATCCAACGTTCATCCGGTTCAAAGAATTTTTCAAGCCCTCTTTTGGAGATGCCTTCCGCACAACGAACTGGAATGCCAACTTCTCTATCACGCTCCAGGATGAGTACTGAAGCACCATTCTTTGCAGCAAAGAGAGCTGTCATGCTGCCTGCAGGTCCGCTTCCAACTACGACAATATCATAAAATGGTCTTATTTTCATCAGACACCTCTTCGATAGCAGAGATTGGGCATACAATAAAACAGTTAGCACATCCGATACATTTTTCGGAAAGAATTGTCGCCTTCTGCTCGCTCATGATTATCGCATCCTGAGGACAAACTGAAGCACAACATGCACAAACATCACATAATGATTCAATAACTTTATATTTCATA
>JACNJG010000122.1:0-2859 GCA_014382685.1 Candidatus Cloacimonadota bacterium | reverse complement strand
ATATCAAGATTCTTGATCGCATTTGTTTCGTCAAGTCTTGTGACAGGAGTATTATGCGGAGCATCTTTAAGCAGCTTGGGATTTTCCTTTGCTTCCTGTGCTATTTTCAACATTCCTTCTGCGAAATTATCAAGAGTTTCTTTGCTTTCTGTTTCTGTCGGCTCGATCATCAATGCCTCATGAACGATGAGAGGGAAATAAATTGTAGGAGCATGGAATCCATAATCAAGCAATCTTTTGGCAATATCAAGTGTTTTCACGCCATACTCTTTGAATTTTTCTCCGCAGGCAACAAATTCATGCATGATATTTTTCTGGTAGGGGACAGGATATTCGGAAATCAGTTTCTTCATAAGATAATTAGAATTTATGACAGCATTTTCGGCAATGCGTTTCAATCCCTTATCGCCCAGCATTTTGAGATATATGTATGCTCGAACCAGCACAAGGAAATTTCCGAAGTAGGAATGGACTTTTCCGATTGAGTATTTTGCATCATAATCGAGATAATATATATCATCTTTTTTCTCCACTACTGGAACAGGCAGATATTCAACTAATTTTTCGCTCACACCGATTCCACCGCCGCCGGGTCCTCCACCGCCATGAGGTGTCGAGAAGGTTTTATGCAGGTTAAAATGCACAATATCAAAGCCCATATCTCCCGGTCGGATATAACCAAGCATTGCATTGAGATTCGCTCCATCCATGTACATGAGCCCGTCAACCGAATGGATCATATCTGCGATCTCTTTCACGTCAGTTTCAAATACTCCAAGCGTGTTCGGGTTGGTAAGCATGAATCCGGCAACATCTTCATCAAGTACTTCCTTTAATGCCTGAATATCGACCTTGCCTTCATCATTGGATTTGAGCTCCACCACTTCCAAGCCATGAACTGCTGATGTGGCTGGATTTGTTCCGTGAGAGGAATCCGGCATGATGATCTTGGTGCGATGTTGCCCTTTGTTTTTATGGTAATTATAAATAATATTTACACCAGCAAACTCTCCATGGGCTCCTGCGACCGGCTGAAGAGAAACTGCGGACATTCCGGATATTTCTGCAAGATCATTCTGCAATTCATACATAACCTGCAAAGCTCCCTGTATCGTATCTTCGGGCTGCATAGGATGAATGTCTGTAAAACCGGTGAGGACATTAACAATATCATTGACCTTTGGATTGTATTTCATTGTGCATGAGCCAAGCGGATAGAATCCTTTCTCAATAAAATGATTCTTGGCTGAGAGTTCGATATAGTGCCGAACTGCATCCAACTCACTCACTTCAGGAAGTCGGGGAGGGTCTTTACGAAGAAGATCATTTGGGAAGATTTCAGAAATATTGTTGTCGATCTCACATTGCGGAAGTGTATATCCTTTTCGACCTTTTATGCTTTTTTCAAATATAGTTTTTGTTGCCATGTATCTCCTCACTTCATAAGTTTTTCAAGTTCAAGGGTAAAAACATCAAGCTCCTGCCTTGTTCGCTTCTCTGTCACTGCAATAAGCAGTTGATCTTTATAGCCAAATTTTGAAATATCAACTCCGGCGAAATATCCTTTGTTCTTCAATTTTAAGGTAATTTCTGCAGGTGGGATTGGGGTCTTTACGGAAAATTCTTTAAAGAATGGAGCTGTATTCGCCGCTTCAAATCCGTCAATTTCACAAATTTTATCATGAAGATAATGCGCCTTTATTGTCGATTGCTCGGCAACTTCGCGCAATCCCTGCTTGCCCATAAGAACCATATAAACAGTAGCAGCGAGCGAACAGAGCGATTCGTTCGTGCAGATATTCGAGGTCGCTTTGTCTCTTCGAATATGCTGTTCACGTGCTTGAAGTGTAAGCACATATCCTTTTTGTCCGTTTGTGTCAACAGTTGCTCCAACGATCCTACCCGGCATTTTTCTGAGTAGCTTTTGAGTTACTGCGAAGAATCCGAAAAGCGGACCGCCAAGATTCTGCATGTTTCCCAGAACCTGCCCTTCACCAACGACAATATCTACGTTGTATTTCCCAGGAGGATTGAACAGCAATAACGAAAGAGGATCTGTCGAGACGATGAACAATGTCTTTTTATTCCCATGAATGATCGGCTCCAGCGCTTCGAGGTCTTCTATCACACCAAGAAAATTTGGTGATGGAATGAGTACTGCCGAAACATCATCAGCCATCTCGGTTTTTAGTTTTTCAATATCAATCCTGCCATTATTTTGCGGAATGTATACGATCTCCGGTTCGAGGGGTTTTATATAGGTTTCAATAACCTGCTTATAATTAGGATGTATCAAGCTCGAAATGATCACTTTCTTGTTTTTATTATGACGCAGTGCCAGCAAAAGCGCTTCAGCACAAGCAGTTGCTCCATCATACATCGAAGCATTGGACGCATACATACCCGTAAGTTCGCAGATCAAAGTCTGATATTCATAAATGAATTGCAGTGTTCCCTGGCTCACTTCTGCCTGATAGGGTGTATAAGCAGAATAAAACTCGGGACGTCCGATCACATAGTTAACCGCAGCAGGAATAAAATGGTCATAAATACCAGCTCCCAAGAAAGACACCATTTCTGAAGTATTGGTGTTCTTTGCAGCCAGCTCATGAACTTTTTTGGTTACTTCAAATTCTGAAAGTGGCTCATCAAGATTGAGTGGTTTGCGGATCAGCAGGTCTTCCGGGATGCCCTTAAGCAAATCTTCAAAAGATGCTACTCCGATCTCATCGAGCATCTGCTTTCGCTGCTCGTCAGTGTTGGAAATAAATGGCATGAAAACTCCTTATATATGAATCATATAATGATCTATGAATTTGTGAAAAATTTTTGGAATAAGATGGAGTGTCAAATTTTATT
>JACNJG010000008.1 GCA_014382685.1 Candidatus Cloacimonadota bacterium | reverse complement strand
ACTGGACTATGAACATAAGCATATTATTTCCTTTAATTTTCATCTTTTTTCTCCTATATATAAATATTTTTACCTTCCGACTACGCTGCGCTTCGACGGGGCAGGCTAAAAGCACGAAAACGGATTTTAAGAAAAAATATTCTTTTAAACGTTATTTTTAAAATTTCGTGTGTTTCGTGTATTTCGTGGTTCAGCATTTTTCTCCTTGTTCAAATAAAATATTTCTTCAACAGTTGTCTTAAAAAACTCAGCAATTTTTAATGCTGAATGAACTGAGGGAACAAATTTCCCTCTTTCGATGGAATGAATTGTCTGCCTGCTCAATTCAACCGATTTTCCGAGCTCCTCTTGGGTGATATCAAGTTTTGCTCTCCATACCTTCAGATGATTTCCAATTTTCATCTCTACTCCTTTCTTTGCCAGAAGATAAGTTCGGTTGATATTATGTCAAGTATTATTTACATATTGTAATGCATAATAGATTATATTGCCTCCAATGTCGGGTAAAATTAACCTCTGTTTACAAAGCCCCAATCCATTCTTCTGGCTACCAAGCCCCAGCTTGGTAGCCCAGCATGTGCATATAAAATCAGCCAGCCGGTGGATGTATACGAGAGGGGGAGGGAACGAGCAAATTTCTTGACAGAATAATTTATGATGATAAAAAAAAGAAAAGTATGAAGAATTTGTTAGGATTATTATGGAAAAGAAACTAAGAAAAAAGGCAGCTATTGTCATAACCGATTTTTCCGCAGCATTTTCCCGAATATCTTCAAAGGCAAATATAATTCTTGTCTTAATTGTACTGATAATGTGTTACGGCTGTTGTAAATCGACTTCTCCAGACGATAAGCCCTTGGCAACAATTGAAATATTACAAAACGGCTCGATCCAGGAAACCTTCATTGTAACTGAAGAAAATGATGGAGATATCTATCCTATTTACGATAGTAAACTTCAAATTGGTGAAGTTGAAATTGATGTTTTTGAATGTTCTCATCCTCCATACGAAGATGTATATACATATTTTCTCACGATCGCACGGAAGAACAGTTGTTATACGATATTTAATATAGTGAATTCTTTTGATACATTAAGAATCGATTATCAACTCGATTTTGATGCAATTAATGCAAGTATGAATTGTGGTACAATGTACGATCCTTACGATGGATTAATTAGAAATGCCCGTTTTTCGGTATGGAAAGATTCGATCTTTGTCGATTCGCTTTTTACCGATAGTCTCGGAAGATTCGAAACAAATCTCGAGCCGAACAATTATCTATTGTTATCTGACCCAATGGGGTTTCTTAACCCTGAATTTGAATTAATTGAAGGATATGCAGATTACTATATTCCTTATTATTTTGTGTATGTTGATAAACCAAATATCTATCTCTATCCTGAAACCGCAATCGAATTGGATGTGAGTATTTCATTTCCCCGAACCGGTGAGGTCGTCACTTCCATACCTGAATACCACGAGCAATGGAAAAAATTACAGATCGAACCCAATGGCACGATCGATGGGCAATATGAGTTTTTGTTTTATGAGAGCATGCAGCCAAATTTCTTTCAGAGAACAAAGGGATGGATTGTAGAACGTAAAAATCTGGAAGCTTTCTTTAGGAATAATTTGAAGGAATCTGGTTTTATACAAACTGAGATCGATGATTTTATTGAGTACTGGATTCCACTCCTGACAGATTTAAAATATTTCGCGATATATCCTCAATATAATGAGCAGCTCGATCCTCTCATTCAACTCAATTTTTCAAAACAACCCGACAGCATCTTACGATTGACCTATGTGATCGAGAAATTGTGTTCAAGTGAAATTAAGTTAGAAGAACCTGAAATTCTGTCCTTCAAACGAGTAGGTTTTGTTATTGCCGAGTGGGGTGTGGTATTTGATAGAGATAAATAGATCGACCACACAGAAACAGACATTTTCCGCACTTTGTTCCCAAATTAAACATGGGGATCATTGAAAGTGCAACAAAGACGTGTCGTGTATTATTTCCCCGCAACATTTTTTGCTGTTAGTCCCACCCCAATGAAATTTTTATATGGTGAAATAATCACTAAGGTAAAATAATTGAAAAACTTAAAAAACACTGATAATCAGAGACAAAAACTGATAATGAGAAGATTCCATCATACTTTAACGTATGCGGGTTCGTCTGTTGTTCTTTATGTTGGCTATCCCATAATTGGCTACTTTATTGTATCAATAATGCTAACCGTTACCGCAATTATTTATACTCCTTATCTGATCAAAACACTGATTGAATTAAAAAAATGGAAATGGGTCATAACTTTCGGAATTATGGTTATTGTCCCGGCAGTTCTAGTGTATTTAATTTCATATCAAAGCATTTTTAGATCTGTATTTGCTTTTATTCCGCTATTAATGTTTTATATATTTTGCTGGGTCTTAAGATTCTGTATTTCTGATTGGATCGAGAAAATAGAATATTCGGAAATGAATTTTGATGAATGATGAATAATGAAAATGCTGTTAATAGAAAAATTTCAACCTTTGCCACGAAGACACTAAGACACAAATAAAATTAAAATTTCTCTGGGCTGCTTATCCACAATCCCTCTCTACTGGCTACTAAGCCCCAGCTTGGTAGCCCCGAGCGTGCGTATCAAAGCAGGGGCTTTGATACGAGGATATAGGGTATATATCTATGATGGTTGTTTATTATTTTTTCTCTGTGTTCTCTGCCTGCCAAGGCGTCCTGTCAAGTCGTAATGAAATGGAGACTGAAGTGG
>JACNJG010000009.1 GCA_014382685.1 Candidatus Cloacimonadota bacterium | reverse complement strand
ATTTAATTAAAACAAGTTTATTGACTTTAACATTACCAGTCGCATGATCTTCTACGGAATATAAGTACACACCGCTTGCAATGATCTGATCATGTTTTGAAAGGAGATCCCAGGGTTCTGTTCCACTTTGTGCAATACCGGTATGAGTTGCTTTACTTGGATTGATAACATCTACAACAGAAGTTCCATGATGTTCAATTTCATCTACGAGGTCACCTGCAAGAGTATAGATCCTGATAGTGCATTTTTCAGGAAGATTCACAAACCAGATACGCTTACTTCTATCACCGGTTTCATCTTTGTCGCGGCGTCCATCAAACTTGCTTTGTCCGAGATATGGATTCGGTACGACATAAACATTTTCGAGATTGGAAGCAGCAGACGGACCTGCAAAGATCGTTATTCGAT
This sequence comes from Candidatus Cloacimonadota bacterium, assembly GCA_014382685.1. Lineage (GTDB taxonomy): Bacteria > Cloacimonadota > Cloacimonadia > JGIOTU-2 > JGIOTU-2 > Celaenobacter. Next base: position 2,385 of record JACNJG010000009.1, on the reverse strand, counting down.
TTCCATCTTTACCTGATTCAAGAGCTTGAAGGTTCTGCGAAGGAATACCTCTATCGAATGAGGTAACTGCAATATAGTTTTCCACACCCTTTTCAGGATAGAGTATTTCACTAATATAGTATCTGCGTGAAAGTCTGTTCTTTTTCAACTCAAGTAATCCTTCAGGATGTGCCTGACCGAGATGACCGGGTAATGGGATCAATTTATCATCATATAGATCAAGATAGAGTTCATCATCTATTAGAGGATTTTTGAAAAGAAGCGCGTTTTCCTGCTTTTCTTTTTCTGTAAGTGGGGGAGGAGGAGCATAAATAGGATCGACATCAGCACTATCCAGCACATTATAAAGCGGGATTCCATGCACTTTATTGCCGGCTGCAATATCTACAAAAGAATAGAGTGAATCAAGTTGATAGTAATCTGTCCAATACACAGTGCTGTCTGCAGTATAAATAATGTCGTCTGCGGGATCGGTTCCCACAATATATTCCATGGGAAGTCCATTATTAATACCGAGCTGACCGCCGTAATACACGTTCATACTGTCAACCGGAAGATTCATACAAACATCATAGTCTCTCATATCCTGAGGAGTATCGACCTTATCCCAGCGGTCCCATTCCATATAAGCATCCTGTTCACCGGAATTGGAAGCCTTCCAGAGTGTGTAGCCCTGGAAATCATGACGTAATCTGAAACCTGTCCACGGGTTAACTTTTGCATTTGTGTTTTGAATAAGCTGACCTTGGGAATCATATTTAGGAACAAAATCATCAGGGAATGGTCCATATTGAACGACTTGCTCATCGTATTTATCAATGTAGCTGTCCAGATAGGGAATCGTGTTCTGCCAGCCGACAAATTCCCGTGTGAGGGTCATTATATCGACTGTGAATTCTGAGCGGTTATCCCAATAGACAAAAACAGTGTCACCGTCCAGGGATTGGTCGAGTGTCAAGTTGGGAATATCAGGTGGTCCAGGTGCTTCATAGTGTTTGAATGTATCTGGGAGCACCACTGTTGTAAGCGTCTGTGCTTCTCCATAAAGCGTTTTAGACCAAACAGCAGTTCTTTTGAGTTCTTCAACATCATCACCGGGAAAAACCGCAATAACGATTTTCATCGTTTCATAGGGTTTAAGGTTCCAGCTCGAGTCTGTTTCCGCTGTGAATCCTTTCATGTCTCCGTAGAATGCAAAGAGATATCGCGTGTCACAGGGCTCGTTGAGTTGTGCTCCCGGATCTTCACGAAGAGAAGTGTACCATTCGTCTTTTGGATTTCTATCGGTTAAAAGCCAGTATTTTTCATTGTATTCTCGGGAGCTTTCATCATAAGGACCATGTCCCCTATCCCATGTCCAGCACGCAAACTCTAACTTATCAGGATCAGGTGTACACACCCGTGCACCGATATATCCCGTAGTAAGTCCACCATCCTGATCTGCATCGTATGTATAAGCAAATTCATATCCTTTTCCACTAACGTAACTGCTTATATCATCCATAGAACGAGGGTCAGCGCCCCAGGATTGAGGACCAACATCGCAGTCCATATAAATACCCATTGCACAGTCAAAGAGGGTATCAATACTATTCATGTTTGTTATATCAAATTCAATATAAACCAAATTTTTGATATATTCATAGCTCCACTGAAAGCTTACTTGGCGAACCCTTATATTTAAAGGAGTATGTCCTTGTCCAAATGTCCATCCACCCCAAATTCTTTCACCTGGAGTGCCAAAAGGACTGTAGTCATAATAGTAGCCAAGGTAATCCTGTTCTGAGATCGGGTATCCATCCTCATCGCGAAGACCGTCATTGTCATCATCCTGCGCCTGAGCAAAGTTGTATATACTGTCCGGATCGTCATATCCCAATTTCAGGAAACCGAGAGGGAACCAAATATCAACATTTTCAATGATCTCTTCCGGCTCACATCTTGTGCTGTCCACTACATTTCTGAATTCATTTATTCCAGGCAGAAAAGTGCTGAATTGTGAGGGCACTGTGCTTCTGTACGGGAATGCAAAGCCGGCAGGATCCTCGTCGATCTTGCCGTCACCGTCATCATCGACACCAGCTTTCTGAGTACGGATAGATGCTTCAATAATTCCATCTTTTAGATTATAGACATCATACATTGAGCCAAGAGCTATTTCTTCGAGTTGATTATATGCCGGCAAGAATTCATACATGTCGGCATCACCATCGAAGCCAACAGAGACGAGAGTATCAATCACTCTACCGAATCCCATGTTAGTAGTACCGGTCGTTTCTTGTGCGGCGTCTTGCCAGTACAGCTTATCTCCAAAGTCATTTCTGCGTTGCTTACAAGCACCAAACCACAAAGCGCCCTGGTAGAGATAGTCAATACCGGATCCTC
>JACNJG010000010.1 GCA_014382685.1 Candidatus Cloacimonadota bacterium | reverse complement strand
ATTATTCTCTTCAAGCATGGTGGTTGTACAGCGATGATAAAATGTACAGGGACGATTTTACTAAAGCAGGAGGAAGTGTTACCATAAGCGGTAGTAGCTCCAATATCTGGATAGCTGACCAGGCAGCGTTAACTGATATTAATTTCTCAGGGAGTGATACCTGGACAGGTCAGTTGGTTTTTACTTCTGCACCAACGGGGGGAGTATCTCCTCACACTTTCACAGTTGAGATAGGGTCTTCTACTAATGGAAGTGATTTCACAGCAGGTGGGCCTGATGCAACTATTACTGGTGATGGAAGTGCAACTGTATTCACCTTTACGACTGATGCCAGTGCCTTTTCCGTAACCACAGGAAAGTACTTAGCTCTCAAGATAACTAGCAATGATGCTGAGTACAGTGTAAGAACTGGAGGTGCCTGGAGCTATACGTCTTCCCCTGAGAGCAGTACAGATTATACTCTACAAGTCACCCTCTCCACCTTCACTGCTCAATTTATTGAAAACACACCAACTCTGTACTGGACAACCCAATCAGAGACAGATAACATTGGCTGGAATATCTATAGAAATGATGAACAAGAATTCTCATCATCAACTATTCTCACAGATGAAATGATACCCGGTAACGGCACAACCACAGAACCGAGTTATTATAATTATTCGGATAATGAGAATCTCACAATTGGAGAAACTTATTATTATTGGCTTGAGAGCATAGATTACGGTGGAATTTCGCAAGTGTACAGCAGAATAGCTCAAATAACCATTCCCGATCCTACAGTGAATCCACCAGATTTAGAACCACCTATTGTCTATAACTTCAAGAACGTGCCGAATCCTGTAAGCACCAGTTCTAAGTTCCAGTTCACACTTGATAAAGCAAGTTTTGTATCAGTTTCAATTTACAACATCAAAGGTAAATTAGTTAAGACCTTGCCGTTGGTTGTTACGACTGAAGATGTAGAAGCAACTGTATATTGGAATGGAAAAGATGAGAATGGGAATATTGTTAAAAATGGAATATATTTATATCAATTAAATGTAAATGGAAAAACCTATAAGACTAATAAGCTGATATTGATGCGATAATTAACATACTCGTTCCCAAAGCTTTAGGACGTTAAATGCGAAGCATATTTATCTGTTCCCACTTTGGGAATGCATGTATTAGGGTTAGAACTGGGGCCGAAAATATTCAGTCCCTTTCTTTTTATAAGTTGCAAAACATTAACCTTTCACTTCAGTGTCCAGTCGTTCTTAACTCAACGCTTCGCTTTTAAGTCAAGTCCGACCAAGACTTGAGTTAAAAATCCGCTTGCGGAGATTTGACTTAAGGATTGATAGAAACTAAGTCTCACATCCTACTTCTTGATAGTTCCTTCTTTATAGAATGGCGGCTTTATGACCATGGCAGGATACATTTTCCCGCGGATTTCGATTTCTATCTCATTCCCCGATTTCATGTAATTACGATGCACATAGCCGGTTCCGATGCCGACTCCCAAACTCGGTGACATTGTACCGCTGCGTACTTCCCCTATCTCTTTGCCATCTTTGAAAATTTTATAATGAGGTCGCGGAATGCCTTTTCCACTCATCACAAAAGGAATAAGCTTTCTCTGAATCTTCTCCTGCTTGACTTTTTCCAGCACTTCTTTGCCAATAAAATCACCTTTTTCAAACTTCACTGCCCAGCGGAGTCCTGCTTCCAGCGGATTGGTATCTTGATCAATATCATTTCCATAAAGAGGATACTTCATTTCGAGGCGAAGTGTATCACGTGCCCCAAGACCGATTGGTTCTATATCAAATTCTTCACCAGCTTTTTCGACCTTGTGCCACAATTCCTCTGCTCTATCGAGGTCTGTGAAATATATCTCAAAACCGTCTTCGCCAGTATAGCCGGTTCGGGAGATCAAAGCGGGTACACCATCTATCTCAGAATGTATAAAATGATAGTACACGAGTGTGGACAGATCATCCTTTATCAGCTTCTGCACAACTAGCTCTGCATTCGGTCCCTGCACTCCGATAAGTGCGGTTTCATCGCTCACATTTATAAGCTCGACACCGTCGATAAGATTGGTTTGCAACCACTCAAAATCCTTTTCCAGATTTGAAGCATTCACAACAAGATAGTAAAAATCCTTATCTCTATAAACCAGCAGATCATCGACAATTCCTCCATCCGGATAGCACATATTGCTGTACTGTACCTGCCCGACAACAAGTTCTGAAACGTCATTTATTGTTGTTTTCTGCAAAAATTCCAGAGCTTTGGGTCCCTTTACAATAAATTCCCCCATGTGGCTGAGATCGAACATGCCGACAGATTCACGGACTTTTTTATGCTCATGAACAATACCGTTTTGGTACTGGATAGGCATTTCGTAGCCGGCAAACGGCAATATCCTTGCTCCCATTTCTTTATGAATTTCGTAAAATGGTGTCTTTTTGATCATCACTACTCCTTATATTAAATATTTTTACCACGAAAAGCACAAAAAGCACGAAAACAGATTTTAAGATAAAATATTCTTTTAACGTTATTTTATTAATTTCGTGTATTTCGTGGTTTAACATTTTTTTCCTTATATTTTATCAATATTTGGTTGTAAGAACTCGCATACTTTTACAGATTGTCAAATTTGTTGGAATACTCACATTAAATTACTGTCTGCCGCTGCTTTTTTTTACTTCCGCGCATACAAAAAAATATCAATTTTTTTGACAATCGCTATATTTATCTGAATATGAATTCTTACATATCCTCAAACCGCTCCACGCATTCGATGTTCTGGTTCTTCAGCTCT
>JACNJG010000011.1 GCA_014382685.1 Candidatus Cloacimonadota bacterium | reverse complement strand
TTATTTATAGCTCTCCTTTTAATGCAGCTAATGCAGCAGTGACAGGACTTGCGAGATAGGTTTCACCATCACCCTGCTTGCCTTTGAAATTCCTATTTGATGTTGAAATTTGAATTTCACCTTTACCGGTCATGCCGATTTGCCCTGATGCACATCCTCCACATCCGGGATTCGACACAATAGCTCCAGCGTTGAACAGTATATCGATCAAACCCTCTTGAAGCATCTGCCCATAAACCTCTCTTGTGGCAGGAACTACCCGAAGCATTACACCTTCTGCCACCTTATTATCTTTCAAAATATCAGCAAGATAACGCATATCTTCTATTCTTCCGTTAGTGCAAGAACCCACAAAGACAGAGCCCACTTTTAATCCTTTAAGTTCACTTACATCTTTGACATTATCCGGTTTGGGAGGGCAGGCGATCTGAGGTTGCAAGCCGGAAACATCGATCTCGATTTCTTCTGAATATTGGGCATCTTCGTCAGCAACAATGAATTTTAAATCCTCTCCGGTGCGTTCTTTCAGCCATTGAGTTACTTGAGCATTTTGTTCGGGGAATGCAACAATGCCGCCCATTTCCGTCATCATGCTGCATAAAGTGATATATTCGGCAAAGGCCAGATACTGTAAGCATTCACCATAATACTCAATACATTTTCCGAGAGCTCCCTTGCTGCCGATTTTCTTAAGTATAAAAAGCACAAGATCTTTGCCGGTAGCAGGATATGAAAATTTACCTTTCAGATTGATCTTTATTGTTTCAGGGACTTCAAACCACGTTTTTCCGGTTCGAAAACCAAATGCAATATCCTGGTCCCCCATTCCTTGTCCAAAAGCATTCACTGCTCCAAGAATATTAAAATGGCTGTCAGTTCCGACCAGAGTTCTACCCGGTCGTGCAAATCCTTTTTCCATGAGAATGTGTGTGCCAATTCCCGCATCCACATCATAAACCCTGAGTCCATTTTTGTGAGCAAAATCCCGACAAATTTGCTGATTATTTGCATAAGGAATAGTCTTGGCAGGAGCAACAGTATCAAAGGTGAAAAACACGTTATCTTTATCAGGTAATTCTTCATCAGGATAGTGTTTCTCCAGATTTTTTACAACATTTGGTCCGCCAAAATCACGAGCAGTGCGTATATCAAGCTTCATCCACACGATCTTTCCTGCATCGACCTCTTCATCAGAATGAAGCTGAATTATTTTTTCTACAATTGTTTTTCCCATAGTAATCCTAAGAAATTTCTTCAAGCTCGACAGTGAAATGTCTGAGCAATTTTGGTTGATAAGTTATGCGTAATCCTTTGAGTGTATGCCTGTTATCCATAACTTTCTTCACTGTTTGAACAACAAAATCGAGGTGTGATCTAGTATAAACACGACGAGGAATTGCGAGCCGTACGAGATCGAGTTCGGGATAGATAGTTTTACCGGTTTTTTTATCGGAATATGCGAACATAAGACCTCCGATTTCTGCAGTGCGAATTCCACCTTCGATATACAGCGATACAGAAAGAGCTTGTCCCGGAAAATATTCTTGAGATATATTTGGTAGGATAGAACGAGCATCGAGATAGATCGCATGACCGCCGGGAGGTTGCACAATTGGAATTCCTTGTTCAAGGAGACTTTCACCAAGATATGCAGTTTGTTCGATTCGATATTTCAGATAATCCTCGTTCAAGCCCTCTTGAAGACCGATCGCCACAGCTTCAAGATCACGCCCCGACATTCCGCCATAGGTTCTGAAACCTTCTGTTATGATCAGCCGGCTTATCATTTGTTTTGCAAGTTCACTGTCCCTCATGGTAATAAATCCACCTATATTAACAAGTGCATCCTTTTTTGCGGACATGGTTGCACCATCGGCATGAGCAAAGATCTCTTTTGCAATATCTTTTATAGATGCATTTTCATAACCTTTTTCCCTCATTTTGATAAAATAGGAATTTTCCGCATAGCGGCACGCATCAATAAAAAGAGGAACATTACGCTTTTTCCAAAATTCATACACCTGCTTGATATTCTCGAGAGAAACCGGCTGCCCGCCACCGCTGTTATTTGTGATGGTGATCATAGCGACAGGAATCTTGTCCAATCCAATTTCATCAACCAGTTTCTGAAGTTTGTCAATATCAACATTACCTTTGAATGGAAAAGTGCTTGCAGGATCCAATCCTTCATCTATAACGCAGTTTACAGGTATTCCACCATTATTACGGATATTGCCCTCAGTCGTATCAAAATGGATATTACTCGGCACATGATCACCCGGCTTTAGAATCGTTGAAAAAAGGAGCGCTTCTGCTGCACGTCCTTGATGAACAGGAATCACATTTTCATATCCAAAGATATTTTTTACTGACTCCTCAAAGTGCAAATAGCTTCGGCTTCCTGCATAGGATTCATCCCCGCGCATGATGCCAGCCCACTGAGAATCGCTCATTGCAGATGTTCCGCTGTCTGTCAGAAGATCGATGAAGATATCTTCGGCTATGATATTGAAAAGGTTGTATTTTGCCTGTTTGATCTTATGTATTCTTTGCTCTCTACTCAGCATTTTGATGGGTTCGACCATTTTTATCTTGAACGGCTCTAAAGGATACTTTGCCATGAATTCTCCTACATATAATTCTTCATTAACCACTAAAGGCACCCGTCTCCATTGCATTACGCCGAGGCAGGCGAAAATTACGGATAATGTGCTTTATTAATTTCTTGTTTTTTTTGTTCATAATATAATTCTATTAAAAAAAGCTATTTAAAAAGGGCACCTCAATGGCAGTAAAGAAAATTAAAGAGTTTTTGATTATTTATT
>JACNJG010000012.1 GCA_014382685.1 Candidatus Cloacimonadota bacterium | reverse complement strand
AGATGTTGCGAGGTAGGAAATGGCTGTCAATTAAAATGGGAAATTATACTAAATCACGAATAATTTTTTTACACACTGTATGTATTATGGACAGAATAATTGAAGATATAATAATCGTGAGTGCGACTTTCCAGGAAAATCCAAGCATGGCAACACCCAGGGCAGTTCCGCACGCAGGTGGATGTTCGCAATCTGTCATTACCATAATGAACATCGCGAGACCTACCGAAGAAGCAAGCAAGAGCATCTCAATATAAAATGAAGAGAAATGGATAATATTGATCAAAGAGCCGACAATAAGACCTGTAAGATGTCCTCCTATAACACTGCGGGGACGCGCAGTAACGTTGCTCGGCATTGCAAAAATAACGAATACCGTTGCCCCGATCGAAGCAATGACTATCGCATTGCTGAATCTCAGTATCAGGAGTATGATAAAAATAGAAAAGGTCGCAATCACACTTTGGAAGATATAATTTTTCCAATATTTTCGTAATTCTGTTTTGTTTTTCCGAAAAGTGTTTTTCATAATAGCTATATGGTTTTTTGGATTGGCAGAAGCACTATTTTCCCGATCTCATCATCTACAAACTTCACATCAGAACGCTTAAGTTCATCGAGCATAAAATCGATTTGAGCTTCATCTGCAATAGCCATAATAAGCTCTGTGAATTTTTTTTCAGAACCAAAAGTATTACGAAATCCCGCAAACAACGGCATGCTGAAGGTCATTTTGTGACTCATGGATTCTCCGCTAAGAACTATCGTGTCTTCGACTCCTGCTTCAGCCAGCGCCATCATCACATCGTCTAAATATTTTGCCTTATAAAGTTGTAAAATCATATACATGATTTTCTCCTAAAAAAATTAATCCCTTGTATCTGCCATTGCTTCACCGGATTTGAACAGTGCCCATTTAAGAAAGAAAGGACCGACCAGCATAACAAGAAAAGTAGTTGCTGTGACAGTGCTGATTATCTGTTTTGCATAGAGTGCCATTCCAAGATTTTCAAGTGTTTTGGATGCTGCAAGAGCAAGCCCGATCGCAACTCCCGCCTGATCGAAGAGACAGAAACCGAGGTATTTCCTGACCTGGGGTGTTGCATGTGAAATTGTCCCGCCAAGATAGGAACCTATCCATTTACCAGAAGAACGAGCAAGTATATAGACGACTGCCAGCAAACCGAATTTTATTAATAACGAGAGATCTAATCGAGCGCCAACAAGAACAAAGAACCAGACATAAACAGGAGGAGACCAATCTCCAAGAGAGCTGAATATTTTTCTCGCATTAATTGGTTTGGAGTTGACGACAACAATGCCCATTGCCATATTCAAAAGTATAGGTGAAAGTTTTAGAATTTCTGCAATTCCACAGTTCAATAAAATTATGCCCAATGAAAATATTAGTAGTTTTACACGATCATGAATGCGTTTGCTGATGAAGATTAATAGAAAACCTATGGCTACTCCAATAATAGTTGAGAGAAGCATTTCCAGTCCGGCAGTTCCCAAGGCAGAAAAAATTGTTGAGGTTGTTCCTCCATGTATGTTCCCAAGGAAGATCAATGAAACGGGAAGTATGATGATAAAGATGATTAGTGCGAGGATGTCATCTAATCCTACAATCGCATAAAGGGTGGTTGTTAATGTGCCCTTAGCTTTATATTCACGTACGATTTCGACAGTCGCAGCAGGAGCGGTAGCCACAGAAAGAGCACCGAATATTAAGCCGAGAGGAATACTCTTGAGCAAAAGACTGAGTGCGATACCGACAAAAATAAACGCACCAAATGATTCAAAGAACAAATTGAAAATAATGACTTTTCCCAATTTCTTGATCTCGCTCCATCTTAATGCTCCGCCAATTCCGAAACCGATGAGAGATAGTGTGAGTACATTAATGATCTCAAGAGATTTTATCTGTTCGTAGGAAACAAAATTGAAAACGCTTGGTCCGAGAAGAGCACCAGCAACGATATATCCAACGATCTGTGGTGATTTGAGGAGTTTTGCTCCATTTGAGAATATGAGGGCAGCAAGAAGTGATATTCCAAGAAAAAGAAAAATGAAGTGGGTTGTATACATCTAATTCTGATCTTTAATGAAAGTATAGATTTCTTCAGGAGAAGCAGCAGCAAGTATTTTTTTTACAAATCTCTTGTTTTTTAAACGGAGCACAAGTTTAGAGAGAAGCCGAATATAATCTTTATCCTGAGTATCTGAAGCGCCGATCATGAAAATGAGCTTGACCGGATTATTATCTATAGATTCGTAATCCAATCCTTCTGCTTTTCTGCCAAGTGCAATAACGAAATCTTTAACGGAAGCATCCCGAATATGAGGAACTGCGATACTATAACCTATGCCGGTGCTCATCAATTTTTCCCTTTCATAAATCTTCTTCAAAAAAAGTTCTTCATCCGCTACCAACTCACTTGTTCCTATTACTTTAGCGAGTTCTTTCAACGCATCATTTTTATTATCTGAGGTGATATCAATGATACGATATGCATCCATATATTTATAAATTTCAATGAGCTTTGCCATAGTCTAACCATCCCGATGCGATATTTCCGTCTCTTTTGTTCATGTACAAATATTTGTCAAAGGAATTGTAATTCTGGACAGAGTTTTACTATTTTCTTGACTTTCATAAAGATACTGAGCGATTAAGAGAAAAAATAGGAGTCTGATATGAAAAATTATGTGAAAGTTTTATTTGTATTATTATTTGTGAGTACTGCGTTAATGCTTACCAATTGTGATTCTCCTCTTTCGGATGAGCCGCTCAACGATCCCTCATTGATCTCACCCACTCTTACGA
>JACNJG010000013.1 GCA_014382685.1 Candidatus Cloacimonadota bacterium | reverse complement strand
GCAGAACCCAGTGAAATATTCAGCAAGCTGAATTTCACGGGTCAAGAAGCAGAAAACAGAAAGTAAAAAGACACATTATGGAAGATTATTTTTATATAAACGGCTCAAATCTTATTTCACTGGGTAAAGGGCAAACTGCAACGAAGCAGTAGCAGGTCAATCAAAGAGAGATTTCATAGCAAAATTATCAATTTCAATGAAAGAATCTTCTGAAACTCGTTATTGGTTGTATCTATTGGTTTTCAGTGAATATCTGACGAATAAGGATGTAGAAAAATCTTTAAGTCTGCTTCATGAATCAATGAGTTTAATTGGTAAAAGCCTTATTACAGCAAAGAAAAATTTAGAGAAAAATTAAGGGGTAATAAAAAAAATGTATAGATTAAAAAACAAATGCCCATTTTACTTTTTACTTTTTACTTTTTACCTTCTATTAATTATTACGCTCCTCAGTTGCACCACCGATCCTCAAACAGGAAATATAACTATAACCGTGTAATTAGATGATAAAAATAAAGATTGTAATCACAATTAAAACTTTTCGTGATTTTATCATAAACTGTAAACATAATTAAATATGCAATCCTTTAAATTTCCTTCGTATATAATACAACGTGAAACTTACACATCACGTATCGAGCATTTTATAGAAAAGCCATTAGCCAAAGTGTTCACAGGACAACGTCGTGTAGGTAAAAGTTTTATGCTTTTCCAAATTATGCAACTCATTCTTAAAAAAGAACCAAAAGCCAATATTATTTATATCAACAAAGAAGATATTGCATTTGATGATATTAAGACAGCTTCAGATCTCAACAAATATATAGTTGCCCATTCCTCCGAAGAAAAAATGAATTATATATTCATTGATGAAATTCAGGAAATAACCGATTTCGAAAAAGCTATCCGCTCTTTAATTCTGAACGAAAAAAACGATGTTTACATTACAGGTAGCAATGCTAAATTACTTTCAGGCGAATTAGCAACCTTGTTAGCAGGAAGAACAATTGAATTCAGTATCCACAGTCTCTCATATATCGAATTTCTATCTTTTCATAAACTGACAGATTCCGAGCAAACTCTGATAAAATATTTCAAATATGGCGGATTACCATATCTTATAAATCTTAACCTAACAGATGATATCGTTTTTGAATACCTCACAAATATTTATACCACCATTGTTTACCGTGATGTTGTTTCAAGATACAATATACGAAGCACTAATTTCCTGGAACGATTGATTCAATTTCTCGCAAATAATATTGGCAGTATCTTTTCAGCAAAACGTATTAGCGATTTTCTCAAGTCGCAACAAGTAAATATATCACACAATCAGGTTCAAACATTCAATGATTACCTCACCAATGCTTTTTTAATTCATAAAGTGCCACGCTATGACGTGCAAGGTAAACGTATATTTGAATTTGGTGAAAAATACTATTTCGAAAATTGTGGAATTCGAAACGCTATAGTTGGTTACAGACCGGGCGACAAGGCAAAATTGCTGGAAAACATAGTGTATAATCAACTTTTGTATAAGGGCTATGATGTGAAAATTGGGTGGCTCGAAACACAAGAGATAGATTTTGTCGCACAAAAAAATAATGAGACTATTTACATCCAAGTTGCTTTACGCCTTGATAATGATAAAACAATTGAACGTGAATTTGGAAACTTGTTAAAAATAAAAGACAATTATCCTAAAATGGTTATAACACTTGATGAGCAATTTAAAAATACATATCAGGGTGTAACACATATACCCATACGTAAATTTCTAACGAAATGACAAATATTTTAAAGAAGAAAGAATCTCGCAAAAATTTGATTGTCACTCTGAGCTTGCCTGTCAAGGCGGAGCGTAGCGTAGACTGGTCGAAGAGTCTCCCAAAATGTTGATCAATCTTACATTACTCAAGGATGACAAAGAATAATCATTGAAAAGTTATGAAAAATCTATTTTGGGATTTGAAATTATCGCAGTCCGAAATCCAAGATCTTTTAGAAAAGAATAATATACAAAATCCTTTAACTGCTTCATTATATGCACGGATATTATCGTCAGTTGCATGGTATAATATACTAGAGCAATTAAATGAGAAGCAGTTGCGTTTTGCCCTGTCCGATGAAGTTATTAGAAGAATAAAATCTAAATCATTACAAGATCGTTTTAGATATGCTAGAAAAATGCTATTTGAAAATAGATTGATAAGTCAATAATGAAGTATTACACTGAAATGTTGTATCCTTTTCAAGATAAGATAATCCAGGTCATCCAATCTTGCGAGACACAATTCTACCTGACCGGTGGTACCGTTCTAAGTAGAAAATATCTGGAACATCGTTATTCTGATGATCTTGATTTCTTTGTGAATGCCGATCCAAAATTTAAAAATTATATCAACAAAATCGAAGCAAAATTATCTTTAACAGGCATTAACTTTAACGTTCTCACCAGAGCTGATGACTTCGTCAGGATCGTTACTACGAAAGAGAGTGAAATAGAGTTGAAAATTGATTTCATAAATGATGTTGAATACCACTACGATGGATTCGAACAAGATGAAAAACTTGGGAAGATAGATAATATCCAGAATATTTTATCCAACAAAATATCTGCATTATCCCGACTCGAGATCAAGGACTTCATCGATGTTGTTTTTATAGCTCGTGTATTTCCCTTTTCCTGGAAAAATATTATTGATCAGGCAATCAAGAAAGATGCTTGGACTAATCCTATAGATATCTCCAAATTATTTAACACCATCGATCCCAATTTATTGAAATTAATTAAATGGGCACATCCCGTAGATGAAAATAAGATCG
>JACNJG010000014.1 GCA_014382685.1 Candidatus Cloacimonadota bacterium | reverse complement strand
CCTGCTGTTACGACATTGTTGGTAGATGAGGGAAAAAGAATATTAAGAGTTTCATCTGGTGCGGGAGCAGGATCATAATAGTAACCTGCGCGAAGTGCCATTTTTTCGTTCATCATATATTCAAGACCAAAACGATATTGAATGCAGTCTTTCCAGTCAAGGACGAAAGTGTCATCACCGGAAAGACCAGTTATGTAAGCCCATGTAGCATCCTTAAATTCTGTTTTGAATTGTTCTTCACTCTTTGCCCACTGACTGTATTGAGCATCAGCAGTTATGGTAAGATTTGGCATTGGTTTTACTGCAACGCCGAAAGCAGCCCACAGTGGCCAAGCAACATCACGATCAAAATCACTGGTTGCAGGACCACCCTGAGCAACCATGAGTGCATTTTCAGCTTCACCACTCATGGTAACTTTGATCTCTGTGCGAGCACTCACACCAAATTGGATCATTTCTGATAATTTGCAGAGCAATCCACCAGAAACACCAAATCCTGTACCGGTTGAAGATTCGGAATATTGAAACCCATGAGTTACACCCAAAGTATCAGTATAGGTTGAAGGTCTCTTCATATCAAACATACCATAGAAGATATTACCTGTTACACCGAGGGAGAACATGTCGTTGATCTTGTATGCAATTGTAGGTGCAATATCGATTACAGCGATCTTAGACATCCATTCAAGGGAACCTCCAGAGATAGGAATTAGATCATCTCCATTATATTCGGCTCCGAGTCCTGCAGGAACAAAGACACCCAGACCAAGGGCAAGGTTGCCCATACTGTAATTTGCGAAGAGATTTGGGCTTGCATAGTTGTTTGTTTTAGTTTTAGCATCGATACCATAAGTGGCAAACTTGTAAGTACCGAATGGAATAATGTCGGTACCGAAAGCATAGAGGGAAGAATTTTGCCCTGCCAAACCTGCCGGATTCCAATAGATTGCGGTAGGGTCATCTGCAAGACCCACCATTGCTCCACCCATTCCTAATGCTCTCGGGCCTATGCTATTTAGACTGAGACCATTGGCAAAGAGTGAAGATACTGCGAAGATAGCAACTAGAAATAGAACTAATAGTCCTTTTTTCATACCTACTCCTTTCATTATTTTGATATAGGTTATGCGATAGAAAAATTCTCTAAAAATTTGTCAATAAATTTAGATTCATTTTTGCGCACCCTCCAAAATTTTCATAGACATGGCTTTCTAATTAGAAAATTATTGATTTATATCGTCCAAGTAGGATGGAAATTTTAAGCAGTAATAACAAAACTAATCCCCGTAGTAGTTTTTTGCCTAGCCAAAGATGAAAATGATCTTGTAAAGAGCTGTGATCTCGCTGCGAATAACTATAATCAAAAACCAATGAATTTTGATAAATTCATTGATGTAGTAATGTAATTAGTTCTGCTTTGGTTATTATTAAACGAAACTCCACCCAAAAATTATTTGACACATGCAGTTGTGGATTGTGGATTGTGTTATGATAATTAATCTTTCGACACTTCTGAGACGGAGAAGCCCGTTCTGCTAAAACAAAGGATGAAAAATGAAAATTAGAATAAAAATCATTTCTTTTCTAATGTCAATTGTCTTGATTACAGCTCTATCAATTAATATAGCCAATCAAACCATTTCAAAAAAAATAATTAAAGAGCAAATTCGTCTGAAATTAGAAAGTACTGGGAAATCCAGAGCATTGCATATTGAGACTTATTTGAACACTGAAAAAGATCTCGCTCTGGGATTATCAGAAAGCATTGTAATAAAAAGATTATTAGCATTGAATAAAAAGAATAAAGACTATAAAGAAAAATTAAGGGATGTTTTAACTCGCTTGAAGAATTCCGCTGAAATCAATGAAGAAATTTATGATATTTTTGTTCTTGATACGGATGGAGTAGTGGTTGCCTCAAGCATTGAAGAAAGAATCGGTGTGAACAGAAGTGACGATTCGTACTTCATTAATGGGAAAAAAGGTGTTTATTTGAAAAGCCCTTACAATTCCAAATTTTTTAAGGATCAACCTGCACTTGCTTTTTCAGCGCCGATCTTTCAGGATATAACTCATAAATTTTTAGGAGTTGTAGTTATTCGTGTCCGATTGGATTATTTAAACAAAATAACCACAGATGTAACAGGTCTAGGAGAGACCGGTGAGATATATCTTTTGAATAAAGATGATTATATGATTTCTTCATCAAGGTTCTTAAATGACACATTCCTGAAACAAAAAGTAGATACACCGGAATCACGGGAGCGTTGGGAACTTTTTGGAGAAGAAGAGGAAGAAGAAAGAGAAGAAGTAGATATCTATCAAAGTTATTGTGGAGAACTGGTCATTGGAACCCATTATAGAATTGCAGGAACAGACTGGTGCCTGATTGCAGAAAAGAATCTTGAGGAATCATTAGCTCCAGTGAAAAAATTAGTTAAAATTAATATATTGCTCATTAATATTTTATTGGTTTTAGGTATAATTATTTCTGTGATATTATCCGGATCAATAAACAAACAATTTAAAAAATTGCACAAATGAACAGATGAGATCGGTCAGCTTTAAAGATTATTGGACGACATTACTCAAAAGCGGCAAATATCAAAAGAACAATTACTGAACAAACTGAAACTCTTGAGTAAAAGATAAAATAATGAACTGCTGGATTATATAAAAAATTCATCAAAGGAAAAGGGATTCAAAAAATCGGCCTAATATTTTACAAGCTTATAGCAGTTTATTGCAACGAATTATTATGATAAAAAAGAATCTGGAGAAATGTATTTATTGTGAACGTTGTGATATGCTTTGTCCTGATTATGCAATGATCG
>JACNJG010000103.1:1786-2847 GCA_014382685.1 Candidatus Cloacimonadota bacterium | reverse complement strand
TAGGAGTTTTTATGCCAAGAAGAAACGGTACAGGTCCGGAAGGACGCGGTCCGGGAACAGGACGACGACGTGGAACCTGCTTTGGAGCTTTCACAAAGAGAGATGGAAGTATCTCAGTATGGCGAACCCTTGTCATACCTGCGATCGGAGCGATCGTGAATGACCTTCGCAAACCGGACAGCATTTCACGGAGAACAGTGAATTCAATAGTAAATCGACTGAAAACAAAACAGATAAAAGATGACAGGAAAAAATCTCAGGAAATAGAAGGTTCCTATTCAGTAGTAGATACTGAGGAAGGAGAATAATATGCCAAGAGGAAACGGTCAAGGTAGAGGTATGGGCAGAGGACAGGGTCAAGGTCGTGGGCAGGGAGGTAACTTCCCAGGTCCCGGCGGCTATTGCGTATGCCTTTCATGCGGGTATAAAGAAGCCCATGTGCAAGGTACTCCCTGTCTTAATAAAACCTGCCCTAAATGCGGCGCAAAAATGACACGAGAATAGAAAACAAAATACTTTAGGAGAATCAATGCGAATAGTAATTTCTACAGAAAATGGAAACGTTGCTCAGCATTTCGGAAGATGTCCGGAATTCACACTCGTAGATATCGACAAAGGAATATTAACCAAAAAAGAAATAATCCCGAATCCGGGACATGCACCTGGTGTGCTTCCAAAATTTTTTAATCAATTAGGATGTAAGACAATCATAGCCGGTGGCATGGGAAGCAGAGCACAGCAGCTCTTCAGAACCTATGATATGGATTGGATCATCGGTGTGCAAGGTGATATTGATTCCATTATAGATGAATATATTGAAGGGAAACTCAAAGCAGGTGAAAGCATGTGTGAGCATGGCGAAGGAAAGGGGCCAGGAACCAGAAAGTGGGATTAACTTTACTTTTTATACTTATGAAAATAACTATAATTTTCGATAACACGACTATAGATACTACTCTTCAGCCATCCTGGGGATTTGCAGCACTTATCGAGGTTGATGACAGTAGGATACTCTTTGATACCGGTGATAACGGCAAAATTCTGATGTCAAATATGAAAAA
>JACNJG010000103.1:0-1460 GCA_014382685.1 Candidatus Cloacimonadota bacterium | reverse complement strand
TGTTCACATCCAGGGATTGAGCTTATTCTGGAAACTGCAAAGCAATTCGGGGAGCCCTATGCACTTATCGGTGGATTCCATGGCTTTAAAAAATTTGATCTGCTTGAACCGCTTACATTTGTGTGTCCCACTCATTGCACTAGACATATAAAAGAGATCAAAAAGCGCTACCCAGAAAAGTACATTGAAGGTGGAGCAGGAAAAGTTATCGAAATTAAATAATCATTATAGAAATTTATATAGAAGAGGAGTGTGTGTGAACACAGAAAATCTTATATCGAAACGCGTAGGTTCTATCAGCAAATCAGCAATACATGAGATGACACGGCTCTCAAAAGAGATTGATGATGTGGCATTTCTTTCGTGGGCAAAGCCAACCTCAGGAACACCTGAACATATCAATAAAGCTGCAATTGAAGCAATTCAAAAGGGGTTGGTTGGAGGATATTCACCCAGCGATGGATTGTTGGAATTGAGAAAAGAGATCGTAAAAAAACTGGCACGTGATAACAATATCCAAGCAGATCCATGTCAGATAATTGTAACTGTAGGCGCAATCGAAGGCATTGCATCAGCAGTTATGGCAACTGTCGATCCGGGCGATGAGGTTATTGTTCCTACCCCCACCTATTCCACTCATGTACGCCAGGTTATGCTTGCATCTGCGAAACCTGTTTTTGTTCCTCTTCATGAAAAAGATGGCTTTGCACTTCATATTGAAGATTTGAAAAGAGCGATTACTCCGAGAACAAAAGCAATGCTATTCTGCAGCCCGAATAATCCAACAGGAACGATATTTCCTGAAAAAATACTAAGACAAATTGCCGATATCGCCCTAGAGAACAATCTCGTGATAATTACCGATGAAGCATATGAATATTTTGTATATGACGGCAATAAACATTTCAGTATTTCATCAATACCTGAAGTGAAGAATAACGTGATATCCTGCTACACTTTTACAAAAACCTATGCAATGACCGGCTGGCGGATCGGCTACTTACATGCAAGTGAAAATTTGATTCCCCATATAAAAAAGGCACACATTCCCTTTGCGATCTGCGCACCGGTTATTTCCCAATACGCAGCCATTGAAGCGCTTAAGGGTTCGCAGGATTGCGTTAAGGAATTCCACTCTCACTATAAATCTGCACGTGACCTTATGTGTGATCGTCTTGATAAACTTGATGATATTTTTTCCTATGTAAAACCAACCGGCTCATACCTGATGTTCCCGAAAATTCTTATTGATGATGGTAGAGATTCAATGAATTTCTGTGTAAACTTGTTGCATAAAGCAAAGGTTTCCACTACTCCGGGAATTGCTTTTGGACCAACTGGAGAAAGCCATTTGCGCCTATCATTCTGCGTTGACGAAAACATGATCAATACTGCATTTGACCGAATGGAAAAATACTTTCATAATCGAGGTAAAAAATGATAAAACATGTCGGACTGAC
>JACNJG010000124.1:12666-14294 GCA_014382685.1 Candidatus Cloacimonadota bacterium | reverse complement strand
ATTAGGGTTTAGAAATTAATTTAGATATTACTCATCTTTCGAGGTATAAATTATAAAGGTTCAAAATGATTTTTTTTAGAAATTTCCATCCGATGTCACTTAAGTTAAGTAAATTATCTTTTCCTCAAGCTCATGAATGTTAAGAAAGTACTCATTTTTTTATTTTGTATTCTTGTTTTTATTTCTGTATTTTTAAATCCGGTTTATTCGGAGTTAAGCCAGAATGAGTATTTCATAATTTCCTATGATAAAAGTGATGAGAAGATCGCTCAGGATATTTTGCAAAAATTTTCAAAAACTGTTCCCGAAATAAATAGGGAAGTTGGATTTTATGATATACCGGTCATTCAACTGGTGCTTACTCATTCAAAAAAAGAATTTGATGAGTATATCACAAAAGGTAAATTACCGGAAAATAGCATTGCAATGGCAATACCTGCACTTTCCAAAATTATTTTACAGAATCCCAAAATACTTCCACCTCACACCGAATTTTATAAAGTACTGACTCATGAATATCTTCACATCTTGCTTCATTCAATCGCACCGAAGGTTTATCTACCCCTGTGGTTTGAGGAAGGATTTGTGCAATATTACGCAAAAGAGTGGAACATCAATAGGGAAGTACAATTTGTCACTGATGCACTAAAGGGAAATGTGCTCGATCTGCAATCCTATTCTTATCATTATCCTGAAGTAAAAAAGAAGGTAGATATCTTTTATCTGCAGAGTTATTACACTTTCAGATATTTGCTCAAGCATTTTGATAAACAGAAATATTATCAGTTTTTTGATCATATACAATCGGGACAAAATTTTGAAACATCCTTTACCAGAGCATTCGGAATATCTGTTCAAGCTTTTCTTGAAGCTGCTAAGAAGTCAATTTCATCCCATTCTGTTCTTGCAATTCTTTATTCCGGATTTGGATTATTTTGGATAATAATTCCGATATTACTTTTAGTTGCATATTTGCGTAAACGGCGCTATGCAAGAAAGTTAGAAGAGAAATGGGAGGAAGACAATTCAGGGCAGGATGCTATAGACGATGGTTAAGTTACTTTTATTTAGTATTTTACAGATTTATAAAAAAAAGTTTGACAGTGATTTGTTCAGATCGCTAAGGTCGATAAAGTTTCATCTAAACTAATAAAAGGAGTTTAGTAAAAGCTTTGAAAAATTTCTTGAGAAAAAAGAAGTTAAAAAAATGCAAAAAATTGCTAAAAATACTATATCCATCTACATCTACACTATACGATCGCACAGTCTTAGACAATAAGAAAGAAAATAGGCATGTTAACATCATTGATAGGTATTCATCCACCAGCTGGCGGATGAGTGTTTTTTGTTAATACAAATTAATATTATGGAGGATAGTACACCTATGAAAAAAGTACTTATTGTTCTTTTAGTTTCGTTATTTATGATTACCTCCTTTGCCTTTGCTTCAGGCGCTGGCAACCTGGCAGGTAAAGTTACTAACGAAAAGAGTGGCGATCCGATCGCCAATGCAAACATCTATATTGAAGGTACCGAGTATGGTATGCTTACACGCAACAACGGAACATTTCTTCTGAAGAATATTCCAGAGGGTACCTATACTGTTGCAGTGAGTTATCTCGGTTATG
>JACNJG010000124.1:0-11673 GCA_014382685.1 Candidatus Cloacimonadota bacterium | reverse complement strand
TTCCTCAACGAGAGAGAAAATTTCTACCACAAACCACAGCTAAACCTGAACTGGTATAGCCAGTTAACCGAGAAGTTAAACTTATATTCCACCGTTTACTATTCCGGTGGAAAAGGTGGCGGTACAGGAACGTATGGAAGCATGAGATGGGATTATTCCTTCCCTTCACGTGTTGTTGATTGGGATGCAACTATTGCTAAAAATGACACATCCAGCACAGGTTCTTTTGGTATTCTCAGAAATAGCGTGAACAGGCAGTGGACTATCGGTGCGATCATAAAAGCAGAATATGAAGTGAATCCTATGATCAATACACTTGTGGGTATTGACTGGCGTACTGCTGAGATCGATCACTACAGAGAAGTAAGAGATCTCCTTGGTGGTGACTATTACTACTACGATGGAGATGAATTCGATACTGGTGATCATCATAAAGGACTTGGTGACAAGGTTGCATACGACAACACTAATACTGTAAATTGGATAGCTGGCTTTGCTCAAGGTGAATTCAAACAAGGTCCTTTAACTGCTTTTGGTTCTGCGGGACTCTCTTCAGTGAAATACACCTTTGTAAACCACTTCATGAAAGATCCTGATGATCCTACTAAAAAAATGGAAACAAAAACCGATATGATAATCGGATACCAAGCAAAAGGTGGAGTGAGCTATCTTGTGATGCCTGATCTTGGTATTTTTGGTAATGCCGGTTATGTTTCCAAGCCACCTATCTTTGACGAAGTCATTGATGACAGCGATGGAAAGAAAGCTGATGATCCTCAAAATGAAAAATTTATGAGTGCAGAAGCCGGTTTCAGTTGGGTTGGACTTGATGGGCTTCTAAACATCAAAGCTGATGGTTATTATACACAATGGAAGGACCAGGTTTACAGACAGTGGGTAGAAGTTGATACTCTTGGAACTGAAGAAGCTCTCTTTATCAGTGGTCTTAATTCCCGTCACGTTGGTGTCGAGTTCGAAGCAACCATCCAACCAGCTGATTTCATTAAATTCCAACTTAACGCCTCGAAAGGTCTCTGGAAATATACTGATGATGTGAGTGCAGTGATCAAACATGAAACCGAACCTAATGATACTATCAACGTTTACGTTAAGGACTTGAAGGTCGGTAATCAGCCACAGACCCAGATTTCTCTCAGCACTAGTATTTATCCTTTTGACGGCTTTGTTGCAAAGATCGTTGGAAATCACTATAGAGATTTCTACAGTGCTTGGAATCCATTGGATAGAGACGATCCAAATGACAGGACTCAAAGCTGGAAAGTACCGAACTATACAACCGTTGATCTACACATCATGTATGATATTCCCACAATTGTGAGAGGTGTGAGATTCAGCATATTTGCACATGTATTCAATCTCCTTGATGAAATTTATGTTCAGGATGCAGTAGACAATAGTTCTTATAACTGCTGGGGTTCCTGGGGTGCCGGTGGAACACCGAAATATCCTCATACAGCCAGTGCAGCAGAAGTCTTCTTTGGACCTCGCCGTAGTATCAATATGGGTGTTGAGATCGGATTATAATCTTATTGTAATATAAGTAAAGACCTTCGGGATTCGCTCTCGGAGGTCTTTTTTATGTTTCGTTATCCTAACTTGGATAAACCGGAAAAGATTTAACCACGAAAAGACACGAAATTTTACGAAAAAAATATTGAGTAATTTGTCACTCTGAGCTTGCGAAGAGTCTATTAGTTATAAATCGTGCCAAATATTTTTGAGGATAAAGTTATCTCAAATTTAATGCCGTGCATAAGCACTAATTAGAAATTGGTAAAGAGGAATTAGTGCAGGAATTGTAATTAGGTTAAGTTGAATGTAACGCAAGATTCCAATCTTGCTATTCTCACCACCCGTCTTCATTTCATTACGACTTGACAGGTCAGTCTTCGTTTTACTACACCTTGGCAAGCAGAGAGCCCCCGTCTTCTTCGCCAGCTGGCGTATACGCCGTGGCAGGCAGAGAGCACAGAGAAGATCTCCTCTAAAAAGAGGAGTATCCGCCAGCTGGCGGAGGAGGTGTGTTTAATTGGGAATTCCCTTTTCAATATTGGATATTCATCACGAAAAAGTTCGGGATTTGCTCTCGGAGGTCTTTTTTTTGGAGTATCTCACCACAGAGAGCACAGAGTTCACAGAGGATATGAGAAACTAATTTCTAACCTAAAGTGACGAGTAAGATCCCTGAAAATGAGAGAACAAGACCGATAAATCGTCGGAAGGTAAAACGTTCCTTTAAAAAAATAGCAGCCAAAATAAATATAAAAATAACGCTCGTTTGATTGATCGCAGTGGCGACACTTGCATAGGTATATTTGATTCCTGCCAGCCAGATAACCATTGATAGATAAGCGCCAAGTACTGTTCCTGGAATCAAATGTTTCCATTCTCTAGATGGCTTGAGAGTTCCAAATATTAATCTTCTCTGCGGATGGAATATTGCTATGATCGCCATAACAATAGTACCGGCGATAAGTCTTATTTCAGTGCACCAAATAATGGGAGAATTATCAAGAATTGGTTTTGCAATGATCACACTGACAGCCATTGCTAGAACAGACAACACACCAAGAAAGATGCCAAGTGCAAGTTTCTTCTTTGTAATTTCAAATGAGGAGACTCGTATTGTAGTAATGCCAATAGCAAGTATAATCAATGTAGCTCCAATAAGTTGGACAATGCTGAGTTTCTCTCCAAGGAAAAAAAATGAGAGTCCGATTACAAATGGATTGAACAGAGTATTGACTACTGTAGATATACCCGCCCCAAGTATATTCAAACTTGAAAAATAGATTGTATCCGCAAAGGCGATACCGACGACACCACTCACAATGAGTATGAGATAGTCGTTCAAAGGTGCGGCTCTTAAGATTTCTTTTCCAAGAACAAGTGATGTCAAAACAAAAAGAATGGAAGCAACAGTATTCTTAAAGAAATTCAGAGCAAACGGTTTGGTGGTTTCACCGCTTTTGCGGAAAAACATGATTGCTGCTGCCCATACGATAGCGCAAACAAGAGAGAGTATTTCACCAAAATAGGGGATGTTCATGAAAAATTAGAATTCATCCTCGCTCCTTGGTGAACGGGTCATAAGAGCCATAACTCCTTCTTTGAGTGAAAGACCTTCGAATAGGATTTGATGTATATGATCAGTGATCGGCATGTCCACATTCATTTTATGAGATAATTGATATGCTGATCTTGTAGTATTCACACCTTCGGCGATCATTTCCATAGAAGAGAGGATTTCATCAAGCGAGAAACCCTTTGCAAGCTGGTTTCCCACATAGCGGTTTCTGCTATGCAAACTGTCACAGGTCACGATAAGATCTCCAATGCCGGAAATTCCCGAAAAAGTATGTGGATTGGCTCCGCAGGCAACGCCAAGCCGGGTAACCTCCCTTAATCCACGAGTAATAAGTGCAGCTTTTGCATTGTCGCCCATGCCCATTCCATCAGAAATACCCGCACCTATCGCAATGACATTTTTTAGAGATCCCCCAAGCTCGACTCCAATAATATCTGTGCTTGTATAAACTCGAAAATAATCTGTCATGAATAGGTGTTGAATTGTCTTTGCATATTCTTCATTGGTAGAAGCTGCCACAATTGTTGATGGCAGTTTTTTGCTCACTTCTTCAGAATGAGTCGGTCCGGATAATGTAGCGATTTGCTCTAAAGGAGTGCCTGCTTCATCATGAATAACTTCAGACATCCGTAGCATAGTTTTATTTTCGATCCCCTTCGCGACATTCACAATATTTTTTTCACGAAGCTCATCCTTGACTTGACCAACGATGTGCCTGACCACATGAGAGGGGACTGCAAGCACGATTATTTCTGATTCTTTTGCTGCTGATGAAAGATCATTCGTGATCTCTATGTTGTCGGGAAACGGGCATCCCTTCAAAAAGATAGCATTTTCTCTAATTTCCTGCATATCTTCAGCACGCTCTTTTATCCATTCCCATCCGATAACTGGATAACCTTTCTCTGCTAAAAGAATTGCAAGGGTTGTCCCCCAACTTCCCATTCCAATGACCGAAATATTTTCCATAATAAACCTTAAAAAATTAATAACACTATTACTTTAATCATCAAAATTATTACAAGTTTTTTAGATATTAGCACTCTGCCAATTTAAGTGCTAAAATTATTTGACATTGTATTTATCACATCTATATTTTTTAGTAAAATTGGATAAAGTTATAAAAATATGAATTTAAATAAATTTACTTTAAAAGCACAAGAAGCAATTCAATCAGCACTCCAGCTCGCAGAGCAATTTGGGCATCAAGAGATCACACCCGCTCATGTGATGGCTGTTTTGATGAAGCAACCGGAAGGGATCATTCCTTCGATATTAAATAAATTAGAGGTCAATAAAGACCAGTTTTACAATGCCATTGAAAAAATACTACAGAACAAACCATCGGTATCCGGTAGCACTCAGCAACCCTATTTATCAGCAGAACTGAATAAAATATTTGCTACTGCTCAAAAGGAAGCTGACAGATTGAATGATGATTATCTCAGCACAGAGCATATATTTCTCGCAATGCTGAGAGATAAAAATGAGTTGAGCGATCTATTTAAACAATACGGAATTACAGAAAAAGATGTTATGCAGATACTCAAAGATATTCGTGGAAACCAGCGAATTACTGACCAAAATCCCGAAGCAAAATATCAGGCATTGGAGAAATATTCCCGAAATATCACAGATCTTGCACGCAAGGGTAAGCTTGATCCTGTAATCGGACGTGATGATGAGATCCGCTCAGTCATGCAAATACTTTCCAGACGAAGAAAGAACAATCCGGTGCTCATCGGTGAAGCCGGTGTGGGTAAAACTGCTATTGTAGAAGGTCTTGCAAGGCGGATCGTGGAAAATGATGTTCCAGAAAACTTGAAAGGGAAAGATCTTGTTGAGCTTGATATGGGCGCATTGCTTGCAGGAGCTAAATTTCGTGGTGAGTTCGAAGACAGACTGAAAGCTGTTCTAAAAGAAGTAGAATCAGCTCAGGGACAGGTCATACTTTTTATTGATGAACTTCATACAGTGGTCGGAGCAGGTGCAGCAGAGGGTGCTATCGATGCATCAAATATGCTCAAGCCGGCTCTCGCTCGTGGAGAGCTTCATTGTATCGGTGCAACGACGATTAATGAATACAGAAAATATATCGAAAAGGATGCTGCGTTGGAGCGCCGTTTCCAGCCGATCATGGTGTATGAACCGGATACAAATGATACGATCTCCATACTTCGAGGGATCAAAGAAAAGTATGAGATCCATCACGGTGTGAGGATAAAAGATTCTGCTATTATCGCTGCTGCAACGCTTTCTGAAAGATATATCACAGATAGATTTCTGCCGGACAAAGCGATCGACCTGATTGATGAAGCGTGCGCACATATCCGTATGCAGATTGACAGTCTTCCTACCGAACTTGATGAGATCGAGCGAAAAATTCTTCAGCTTGAGATAGAAAAACATTCTCTCAGAAAAGAAAAGGATGAGAAATCAGTTGTTCGTAAAGAAGAGATCGAAGCCAGATTGAAAGAGCTGCAGGAAAAAGCAAATCATATTCGCACACATTGGACTCGTGAAAAGGAACTTATAAGTGCGATCCGTGAGATCAAAGAAAGAATTGACCGAACTAAAACAGAGATGGAACGAGCTGAACGAAATGCCGATCTGACAAAAGCATCTGAGCTCAAATACGGCACTCTAAGCAAACTCAACGAAGAGCTTCAGAAAAAAAACAACGAACTGGAAGACCTGCAGAAAGATCAGAAGATCCTCAAAGAAGAGATAGATGAAAATGATATTGCAGAGATTGTTTCCAAGTGGACGCATATTCCTATTTCTAAGATGCTGGAAAGCGAAGCTGCTCGTCTCGTGGATATGGAAAAGGAACTTCATAAACGTGTTGTCGGTCAGGATGAAGCGATCGTAGCGGTCTCAAATGCGATTCGACGAAATCGTGCAGGCATTAGTCCGGAAGGTCGTCCTATAGGAACTTTTATGTTTCTCGGTCCTACAGGTGTGGGAAAAACAGAACTCGCGAAAACCATTACAAAGATTTTGTTTGATACTGAAAAAGCAATTATACGGCTCGATATGTCAGAATATATGGAACGACATACCGTTTCCAAGCTTGTGGGTGCTCCTCCCGGATATGTGGGCTACGAAGAAGGCGGACAGCTTACCGAAGCAGTTCGAAGACGACCTTATTGTGTGATACTTTTTGATGAGATCGAAAAAGCGCATCCCGATGTGTTCAATATCCTTTTGCAGATCATGGAAGATGGACGTCTTACTGATGGTCAGGGACGCACTGTTGATTTCACAAATACTGTGATCATAATGACATCCAATATTGCATCACAGGAAATCTTTGCTGCTGATTCGAAAGATGAAATTTCCCAAGCTGTTTTAATGAAAGCTTTGCAATCCCACTTCCGACCGGAATTCCTTAACCGATTAGATGAGATAATCATTTTCCACAAACTTTCTCATGAAGACATGAAAGAGATAATGGATATACAGCTTGATGACTTGAAGAAAAGAATGGCTTCAAGGGGGTTTGAGATAGAGTTTTCCAAAAAAGCAAAAGAATTAATTTTGCAGCATGGTTACGATCCTCAATATGGTGCTCGACCGCTTAAGCGAATTATTCAAAAAGAAATTGAAAATAAAGTTGCCTTAGAGCTTCTGAAAGATTATAATATTGAAGAGGGTACAACCTCCGAAAAGCATAAAAAGCTTTTTGTTGACATGAAAGACAGCGAAATTGCCATAAAGCGAAAATAAAATTAAAAAAAAATGAAAAATAAAAACAGGAGGCAAAATGGCTAAACAACTGGAATTTGGACATGAAGCCAGAGAACATCTCAAGCGTGGTGTTGATATACTTGCAGATGCAGTAAAGACAACTCTTGGTCCACGTGGTAGAAATGTTGTTCTTGAAAAGAGCTTTGGTTCACCCACCATCACTAATGACGGAGTGACCATCGCAAAGGAGATCGAACTCGAAGATAAGTATGAAAACATGGGTGCACAGATGGTCAAAGAAGTGGCTACAAAAACTCATGACGTTGCAGGTGACGGTACAACCACTGCAACATTATTAGCTCAAGCAATTATTCATGAAGGATTCAAACACGTCACAGCAGGTGTGAATCCTATGTTCATGAAGCGTGGTCTGACCAAAGCTTCTGAAATAGTCGTCGAAGAAATTGCAAAGATGAGCAAACCCATCAAAACTACGAGCGAGATCGAGCAGATAGCAACAATTTCTGCAAACAATGATCCGGAAATAGGAAAGTTGATTGCAGAAGCAATGGAAAAAGTTGGGAATGAAGGTGTCATAAACGTTGAAGAATCTAAAACTATGAAAACTGATTGGGAAGTTGTCGAAGGTATGCAGTTCGATAGAGGATATCTTTCCCCATATTTTGTGACCGATACTGATAAGATGATCGCAGAACTGGAAAATGCATATGTCCTTCTTCTTGATAAAAAGGTTTCTGTTATGAAAGACTTACTTCCAATTCTTCAGGAAGTTTCACAGGCAGGCAAACCACTCTTGATAATTGCTGAAGATATCGAAGGCGAAGCGATGGCTACACTCGTTGTTAACAAGCTTCGCGGTACTATTAATGTCTGCGCTGTAAAAGCACCTGGTTTCGGTGATCGCAGAAAAGAGATGCTTCAGGATATCGCAATCCTTACTGGTGGAACAGTGATCTCCGAAGAAGTTGGTCTCAAACTCGAAAACACCAAGCTTAACGATCTTGGTATTGCAAAGAAGATCATTATTGATAAGGAAAACACCACAATTCGTGAAGGAAAAGGCGCAGAAAAAGACATTCATGGTCGTATCAACCAGATCAAAAAGCAGATCGAGGACACAACTTCTGATTATGATAAAGAAAAGCTTCAGGAGCGTCTGGCAAAACTTTCCGGTGGAGTTGCTGTGCTGAATATCGGCGCTGCTACAGAAACCGAGATGAAAGAAAAGAAACATCGTGTTGATGATGCGCTTCAGGCAACTCGTGCAGCAGTCGAAGAAGGAACTGTTATCGGCGGTGGATGTGCATTACTTCATGCTGCCAATGCTATTGATAAGCTTAAACTTGAAGATGAAGAAAAGATCGGGGCTGAGATTCTGAAGAAAGCTCTTGAAAAACCTGTTTACCAGATCGCAAAGAATGCCGGATTCGCTGGTGACGTGGTCGTAGAAAAGCTTAAAAATGAAAAAGATCCTAAGATCGGCTTTAATGCAGCTACGCGCATGTACTCAGACCTTATGGCTGATGGCATCATCGATCCTGCCAAGGTTACACGCTCCGCAGTTCAGAATGCATGCAGTATTGCAGGATTATTCCTGACTACTGAATGTATCGTTGCTGATCTCCCTGAAAAGGGAGGAGCTATGCCCCCTGGTGGCGGTATGGGTGGTATGGGCGGAATGTATTAATTCTGACTTTCCCAAATATTCATATAAGCATCCATGTTTCTGCATGGGTGCTTTTTTATTTAATTCAGAAAGACAGAATACAATTTGACAAAATTAAAATTGGATTTCTTATATTGAATAAAATAAAAGGAGTTTACAAAAATGAAAAAACCAGTTTTTATTTGTTTTATCTTACTCATGATCCCTATTGCTCTATTTGCAGCACGGGAATGGACGATTCTTGCTACCTATCCCATACCTGAAGGTGCTTCCGGTCTTGCTTATGATGGAACTTACCTCTACTGCGGTATATATGGCGCAGATGGGGGTAGGATATACCAGATTGATCCGAGTGATGGAAGTTATTCCCTGCTGTTTACAGGACCGCATGAAGATGCTTTTGGTCTAACTTATGATGGAAGTTATTTGTGGGTTACTGACCATATACCGCCAAGTTCAACGCCTGCGGTTGCGATGCAACTTGATATGAGCGGTAATTTGATTTCCGAATTTAACCTTCCAACTTACTACATGTCCGGTATTGCTTATGATAGTGGAGATTTCTGGGTTGCTGCATATTATCCTGATCCTGCTACAATTTATAAAGTTAATTCTTCTGGAACTATTCTCCAAGAATTTACCGCTCCAGATAACCAACCCTGGGATCTTTGCATTGAACACAGCGATTTATGGATGGTAGATTACTGGGGAGATGCTCTCTATAAAATAAACGCTTCAAATGGAAATCTTATGGAAACACATGCCTCTGAACATTCTGATCCTGCAGGTGTAGTCTATGATGGTCAGTATCTCTGGTATTGTGATAACGGTTCCGGATACGATCAGGATTGGCTCTATAAAGTAGATCTTGGTGGCGCTGGAACTCCTGCCATAAACATTCCAAACACAAATTATCATTTTGGAACAGTAACCGTCGGTGATTCTGCTTCATGGAATTGTTATGTGTACAGCGTCGGAACCAGCAATCTGGAAGTAACGGATGTTACAATTACAGGCACAAATGCTTCTGATGTAACATATGATCTAGATCTTCCTGTTACAATTATCCCCGGAGCTAACATCGTAATTCCTTTTAAATATTTGCCTACCGAAACCGGTTTGTTGAATTGCATTGCTACTGTTTCTTCCAGTGATCCTCTCACACCTGAAGTGGAAATCACAATGACAGGAGAAGCAGTGAATCCCGGACCTTCGATCTTTGTTCCTGAATCTACACATAATTATGGTTTGGTTCGTTTGAATGCACTAACTCGTTGGTTTATGGAAATCGAGAATAGCGGAGACGAAACATTAATAATCAGTTCAATTTATAGTGATGATGACTGTTTTTTTGTTGATCAAGATGTAAGTTTCCCAATTAATATTGGTGTGTTGGGCTCGGAAATGGTAGGTATCTGGTTCTCACCAGATCAACCGACATCTTATAGCGCTACGATAAGTATTGAAAGCAATAGTGTTGACAAAAGCATCTATGAAGTATCTGTTACAGGATCATCAAATGATGCGGATTATCCGATTGGTTACACACTATGGAATTATATGATCGATACTAGTTGGGATAATAGTCCCAAAGCTATTGATTATATTTCTGATATTAATGGAGATGGAGTGGATGATGTTATCGTTTGCTCTGAAGATAATTTTATTAGATGTTTTAACGGTAATTCTTCGGGCACTGCAGATGTTCTATGGGATTTTGAAATTTACTCCGGCAATGTCTATTCTCACAGAGGTTTGGATATTATTGAAGATATCAATGGAGATGGTTATCAGGATGTTATTGTTGGAACTACCGGTGGTGACCGCAGTATCAGAGCAATTTCAGGAAAAGATGGCGCAAGTATCTGGGTTCATGATACGCACGAATATGGTGGTGGAGGTTGGGTCTACCAGGTCAATTGCAGATTTGACTATAATGGTGATGGACATACTGATGTTTTAGCTGCAACAGGTGATGATGCGGATGATACTGGTCCAAAAAGAGTATATTGTCTAGATGGTTTAACAGGATCATCAATTTGGGAACGTCCTTTAGGAGGACCCGTTTTCTCTGTAATAGGTATTGAAGATTGTACCGGTGACGGACAACCTGATGTTTTGGCTGGTGCTTCGAATGAAAATGAAACGATAGGTTATGCTTATGGCATTAATGGAGCAACAGGTTATACAATTTGGACATATGCTACAACCTCTTCTTCAGTTTGGGCTTTGGAACAAATAGATGATGTCAACGATGATGAAGTTAGTGATGTAATTATTGGTGATTTCAGCGGGCATTATTATATCCTTGATACAACAAATGGAGCACAGATATATGGTGGTAGTGTCGGTTCAGCAATCATACTTCAATTAATTAAATTAGATGATGTAAATGGAGATGGCTATTCTGATATTGCTGTTGCACACAGTACTAATAGCACCGTACAAGTAATTAATGGATTTACTGGTAGTATACTATGGTACCATTCTGTTGCTGACCAGCCGTGGAATGCATCAAGAATTGGAGATGTAAGCGGAGATGGAATTAATGATTTGGTTGTTGGAACTCTTTACTCAAACAATTATGCTTATTTTCTTAATGGAGTTGATGGCTCCGAATTGCATTCTATTAATTTTGGTACACCCGTAGATGCTATCGCTTCGATTCCCGATATCGTCGGTGATAATTCTATGGAAATGGTTGCCGGCGGGAGAAACGGAGCGCTCTATTGCTATTCAGGTGGATTGAATACAGTAGTTTCTGTAGATAATGAACCGAATATCACTAATTCGATCCTAACTCAAAATATTCCCAATCCCTTCTCGCAAAGCACTACAATTCAGTTTTCAAGACCTGCTGAATGTACTGCACACACGACCATCAAAGTGTATAATGTCATCGGACAGCTTGTGAATGAAACTGAACTTGATCCCATGCAGAACTCCTATACCTGGGATGGTACTGATCTGCAAGGCAAAACAGCAAGTTCAGGTGTGTATCTTTACAAAATAGTAAGCGGATCTTATTCTGCAACCGGTAAAATGATATATATGAAGTAGAGAAAAAATTCTATAAAACAAAAAAGCCACGCGATCAACGTGGCTTTTTTTTTTAAATAAATATATATGAGACCACTCTAAAAAGTTCAATTTATGAAATCGATAAACCGTTGAAACGGTTAATGCA
>JACNJG010000016.1 GCA_014382685.1 Candidatus Cloacimonadota bacterium | reverse complement strand
TGGTTAAAATTCTTTGTTTGAAGGAGTAATATGAATATTGAAGAATCTATTCTCAAGAAAATATTTGAATCGATTAAAACAAAAAAGATTCTTGTTGTCGGTGATATTATGCTTGATCACTACATTATTGGAGATGTTGACCGGATCTCACCTGAAGCGCCTGTGCAGGTTGTGAAAGTGGAAGAAGAAAAATTTGGTCCCGGCGGCGCTGCAAATGTTGCTCAGAACATTAAAGCTCTCGGTGCGGAACCCCTCATTATTGGAACTGTCGGGAACGACCAGAGCGGAGAAAAACTCAAACAGATCTTCCGAGAAAATAACATTTCTGACGAAGGAATATTTACCAACACTCTACACCCGACAACACAGAAAACTCGTGTCATCGCTCGCAATCAGCAGCTCGTACGTATCGATTTTGAAAAAGACGATGAAATTGATAAAGACGTGTTGAAAGCCATTAAAAAATATGCAGAAAAAATCGTTCCTGAAATCGATGGCATCATTCTGCAGGACTACAATAAAGGGCTACTGACAAAAGAGCTTATCCATCTTTTCACATCTCTGGCACAAAAGAATAATAAATTCATCGGCGTTGACCCGAAAGCTAAGAATTTCCTTGAATACCAAAATGTAACTTTCTTCAAACCAAACAAGCACGAAGCAGAGAAAAATCTTCAATATGAAATCAAATCTGAGGAAGATTTGAAGATCGTTGCACAAAAGCTCATAAATAAACTTAATTGCTCATACGTTGTGATCACACTTGGCTCAAAGGGTATGTTCGTTTATGACAACCAGAATAATAACTGGCAGATCCCAACTTTTTCTCAAGAAGTTTATGATGTCTCAGGTGCAGGTGACACTGTTATTAGTACGCTCATGCTTGCAATCACAGCAGATTGTGACATCAAAACCGCTTCCATTATAGCAAATCACGCTGCAGGTGTTGTATGCGGAAAAGTGGGAGCTGCAACTGCTTCCCCAGCCGAGATAATCACGTCTTTCAAGAAATGGAATGAATCATGATCGCAACAAGACAAGAGATAGCCAAAATTGCGCAAAAGCTTCATGACACAGATAGAAAAATAGTATTCACCAACGGTTGCTTTGATATAATTCACAGAGGACATATCGAATACCTGAATAAAGCAAAAAAGCTTGGAGACATCCTGATCATCGGGTTGAACAGCGATGATTCTGTGCGAAGACTCAAGGGAGTTAATCGCCCGATCAATTACGAACAGGACAGAGCTGTAGTGCTTGATAATCTCAAACAAGTTGATTATGTCTGCATTTTTGATGAAGATACACCATATGAGCTCATTAAGATCATACAGCCGGATATCCTTGTAAAAGGTGGTGATTGGGCTGTCCGGGATATTGTTGGAAGTGATATTGTGCTTGCGCTTGGCGGAGAAGTAAAAAGCATGCATTTTATTGAAGGAAAATCAACGACCGATATTATCGAAAAGATCAGAAATTCGTAGAACGTCTGAATATGAATTTTAACCACGAATTTTCACGAATTATCACAAAATAAAAATAGCACGCAGATAAACGCAGATTTTGCAGATTCTCGCAGATTAAGAAATTTTTACCACATATCTTCATTTCGTATAGGTTAGTAGAAATATACAAGTGCTATATCAGTTAATTTCTCATGATTCTCGCCATATTTTTTGTTATTTTAATCCTTCCTCGGTGCTCTCTGTGATCTCTGTGGTTTTATTCTTTTTTTTTCTGTCTAGTCCAGATTAGGATTTAAGAAATAATGGCCAATATTTATTCAGAGCTTTCGTTCGAAGATTATAAACATTGCACTCTCTGTCCTCGAGAATGTAAGGTAGATCGAACTAATGGACAGACTGGATATTGTAGAGAAACCGACAAACTTAAAATTTCAAGCATTGGTGCACATTTTGGTGAAGAACCCCCTATCTCAGGAAAGAATGGCTCCGGAACGGTTTTCTTTACCGGATGTTCTCTAAAGTGTTGTTACTGCCAGAATTATCAAATCTCCTTTCAAGGTATTGGTGATTTCTATACCTGCGAGCAAGTTGCTGGAGAACTTAGAAAACTTGTTGAATCTCATGGTATTCATAATATTAATTTTGTTACTCCCGATCATTTCTTCCCGCATACAATTAGAATCGTTGAATTACTGCGAAAAACAAACACTTCAATACCAATCTTATACAACATGTCCGGATATCAGAAACTTGAATCGGTTAAAGCGCTTGAAGAGTATGCGGATATCTACATGCCGGATTTTAAGTATGCTGATAAACAATTAGCTAAAGAACTTTCTCATGCTGAAGATTATCCCGACAGGGCACTTGAATCACTCATTGAGATGGTCAGTCAAAAGGGATTTTTAGATTCTTTCATCGATGATAAACCAATTGCAACAAAAGGAGTTCTTGTTCGTCATCTCATTCTGCCGGGGCAGGTTCAGAACTCGAAGGATGTGCTTACAACACTCTTTCTGGAATTTGGGAAGGATATTCCTATCAGTCTTATGTCACAGTACTACCCTACTTCAATGCTAATGAAGAATGATAAATCTGCTGACTTAATGTATATGAAGAAACGGATTACCTTAAAGGAATTTGAAGAAGTTTATGAACATGCAGTGAGTTTGGGATTTCGTAATATGCACGTGCAATTCCCTCAGAATTTCAGATCGAAGAAAGACAAGACCGATTTTGCTCCTGATTTTGAGAAGGAGAAACCTTTTAAGGGAAATAGATAGACCCCAAGTATAAAAATAGCACGCAGATGAACGCAGATTAAGCAGATTCTCGCAGTTTAAGAATTTTAACCACTAATTAACACGAATTTTCACAAATGAACACAGAACAAGAATTGAAAATATTTTCTTCTCTATTTTTTTCCGGATCAGTGGAAACTTGTTCGC
>JACNJG010000017.1 GCA_014382685.1 Candidatus Cloacimonadota bacterium | reverse complement strand
CCTGCTTTCTTCCTTTTAAGGTTTGGGGCTTTCGTACTCTAAACATAATAATAGAGTAATATAGTGAGAAATTTCAGGCAAGTTTTTTAAAATAAAAAAAACGGCAAATGAAACCACCTGCATCTAATATCTAAGATTAATCCTCATTATCTGCCTGTATCAAAATACACTTCTATACCTCCGCGAGCTTATGATCAGAAGCTTGTTTCTACCTGAAATTTTACTTGTCTTGACCTTTCTATCTGTTTTTCCTTCCAAACTTTCTCGGCATATTTTACCTGCAATGAAATATGGGGACCTATATCATATTTCAGGAGAATATACCCGAAAACACCATCTCCTTTGAACTGTGAGTTGAGCATAATTCCGTCCAGATCATTCTCGTACATATACAAAATAATATCACCAGTATGATACTGACAGAAACGTATGTAGTTCTTTAATTTTGGTGTAATGAAGTATTTCACTTCCTGGTACAGCAAAATTCCTGCATCATACTTGTCTGTATTCGTATAATGGTGGTACGTGAATTCCCCTCGGAATTTGAGCTCGATTTTATCATTTATCTTTTGCACAAAATCGCATCTGCAAGTATTTCTCTTCACCTGATATAGCTTGCTCGCGTCATCGAAACTGCGCCACCGCTCTGTCTGCTTGTGATGATAGGTCAGGCGTATGCGAGAAGCTGTCCACTTCTGGTCGAACTGCACAAAGGAATCAAAGCCATACATGGGAAGGTTTCCGTATCTGCTCTCTTCGGGAAAACGGAAGACATCAAAATAAACATCCAGCCGTGACCGCACAAACGGGCGATAGGTGATGCCATAATATAATCCTCTCTCGTTATCAAAATTTCCTCCGGCGTGAAATGGATTGCCATGAAAGGCAGGAAAATCTTTTTCATAATCTCTATAAAGGATAATATTCTCAAACTTGCCTTGCTGCCAGAGTACTCCTGTAACAAATGCCTTTTTCTCATTCGCAAGTGCGCCTTCTCCAAAAAAGGTGATATTTTTGTAGTTCAGATAATAATCTGCACTGTAGAGATTTTGAAACTGTTTTTTGGTCGAATCACAAAAGGGATGATCATAGAAATCTCTGTAAGCAGTTATTCCAAATGTGTTTTGTTCGCCGTAGCTTATGTGTGCGCCGTATAATTTTTCCCGAATTGCATCCTTCTTATCATTATCGGTATCACTTCGATGAAAACCTGTAATATCTATGCTTTTAATACATCCGTTTTCAACGATGCCATCAAGTGCATAGTCAGAATAAAATGGAATGATGTGTATGTTATACAAGGAAAAATCTCCTGCAATTCCGAATAGCGAATATGCCTCGTTGGTCGATGTGTAGGGTTTTATATCCTGATAATGCTTGATTGGCTGGTGGGTTGCATTTCCGCCTTTTGAGAGCGCCAGCTTGGGTGCAAAAAGTATTCCCTGCCCGAAAGACAATCTGTAGTTGCCTGCTGCGAATGTTTTCACAAAACCAATATCTTTCGCATATAATGTAGCACTCCAATAATCAAGCCACTCTTTTTCTCCTTCGTCTTTTTGAGATAGGAAATATAATGATAAATTTCTCCAGTTTGCCTGATATTTCTGATAGAATTTCAGCGGAGAATCATATTCTGTGTTGTCTTTAAGTTGCAGTCTCTGCCGCGTGATAAAATGAACCGGTGTGGGCAGATGATATGAAATATAGGGTTGGAGCTCCTCTATGATCTCTTCGGAAATACCCGCCTTTTGCAATGCTTTTGGGCTGGTAATACTATGTGTTTTTCGATAAAGAAGGATGGAATCCACCTCCTGTGGAGAAAGCCACGGAAGCTCGATAAGCTCGTCATAATCTGCCTTGTTTATGTCGAGTTTGTGCTTTTCAAGATATTCAAGATGCTGCTGCAATTCTGTGGAAATATAGGTTTCGTCATCGGAAGAAAAGAGCTTTTCCATCTGTTCTTCAGTGTCTTCTGCGCTAAGCGAATAAAGCACTACAAAAACAAGTAAAACCAGTGCGGAAACTTTATTTCCCATATTGAATTGAGATATAATGTGTCGGGTCTAAATATTCATTGGTTTCTATGGCATACTGAATCTTAAAATTTGAAAACTTAAATTCGCATCCTGCGGTGAATTGATTCGGCTCTGTATGAAATCCGCTAAAGAATCCGGCATACTTGAGCGGATAGTAAGAAATTCCGACCCGAAATGAAAAGGGGTATTCAAATTCTTTTACAAAGCCAGCGGCGACATGCAGGTTTTCTGAAATTGTGCATGAAATAAATGTTCTGTTTTCTTGCGGAAGCGGGTCATTTTCCAACTCTCCGAAATTCAGATTTAAGTATGATGTTGAGAATATGAGATTCTTATATTCCGCCCTTATGCCAATATCTGCCTGATAAGCATTCTGTGCTTCAAAGGTTTCTGTCTTATTATAAAGATAACGCAGGCCGGCACCCACCCAGTAGTGTGAGAATAGTTTGCAATTTGCTGCTGCAACAAAACTCTGCTCATTGTATATATTATTTCCGAAATCCTGATATCCAAGACCGATGGTCGTATT
Source organism: Candidatus Cloacimonadota bacterium (assembly GCA_014382685.1). Lineage (GTDB taxonomy): Bacteria > Cloacimonadota > Cloacimonadia > JGIOTU-2 > JGIOTU-2 > Celaenobacter. The sequence goes on along the minus strand of JACNJG010000017.1, from coordinate 382 downwards.
TCCAAATCGATAAGATAGTGCTATGTTTTTATAAGATATCTCTCTAAATGAAAATGGCATTGTGTAGGAGGTGGTGGCTGAAAACTGTTGCTGTATATTCGCCGGATTAAGGAACATGCATGATGCAGAGCCGTCAAGCAGGGAAATGCCGGAAAGGGCTGCGATCTTTGCAGAAGGGGCATACTGCAGGAATGCACCTTCTAACGGAAGGATGATCATGCACATACATAAAATCGTAAGAAGAGTATATTTCATAAATCGCTCCACGTCTATTTTGTTCTGTAAAAATTAGATACATTCTGTGATATTTTTTGTCAAATTTTATAAAAAAAAACCCGCATTTAAAAAATTTCCTGTTTTTTTTTTATAATCCCAATGGTTT
>JACNJG010000130.1:12096-14932 GCA_014382685.1 Candidatus Cloacimonadota bacterium | reverse complement strand
GCAGCGTAGTTCCGAGTCTCGAGACAAAGCCGGATTTATTTTTTATTTTATTGATACTAAAGATAATCGAACTTATTTTATTACCCGATAAATGCGTGTATATCTTTTCTCTGGGAATTATCAGATTTAAAACTCCGGCAATGAAAAAACCGAAAAGAAGATACGGCGACATCTCCAGAAGTAAAAACCAATTGGAATAAAATAAGAATAATATCAAACACAAATTTTATGATAGTGTCAAGTCAAACTTCGATTGGAAGTGGTAATTGAATTTTGACATTCCTTATATTGCCTTCTCCTCAGCCAGGATGAGGTTAGTTTACCCTGTTCACCCAGTGAAATAATCCCGACACATCGGGATTCCTGTTTTGCAGGATTTCACAGGGTAAAATCAGCTTGCTGAATATTTCACTAGGGGATGAGGTTTCAAATTTTGGCGAAATTCAATTTACGTCATTTTACAATTGACTTATCAATAGTATGGGATTTATTAAATCTTACGAATTATTAAAAACTTAGGAAGTGTTTATCTCATCAAATCCTGGACGAATAAACGAACGGGCATCCGGAAAGGTGTTTTCTGTAATTGATAATATTTGTTTTAATAAATTGAGCAATTCGAGAATGGATTTTTCTCTTTCAGGAAATAATTGCAGCAGTTGTCCCCAAGCACCGATCGAGCGATCTATTCCTATCAAAGCTACTTTTGCCGAACCATTCATGTCGGTTGAAGAAATTTCATCGTCCAGGTCTATACTAGAAAAAGCCCGTGTTAATTTTACTTCGATCTGATATTGATACCAATGAATAATCTCCACTATTTCTTCAATTTTGTGACGATTTTTCTCAAAATCATTCGCTGTTTCTTCATCAGTATAATACGGGTCATCAAACCATTTTGTTACTTCCGAGCCATAATCATGCGCCAAGTGAACCAGAAATTGATCATCGCTATTGATCTCAGGTACATCCTCGTCAGAAATATTCTCGATATCGAAACCTCTTTCCCGCATCGATTCTTTTAACATTTCCATAGTTTCCCTCATCATCTCAGTAAATCTCTGCCAGAATTCCTTGTTTTGGATGTCTTTGTCTTTCAGGTCTCCGAATCTTTCTTCATATATCTTATAATTCAAACAGCGGGAAGTAAAGGTGCATTTTTCACACCAGCGATCACAATAATTATAAATACCTTCGATGTGTTTTGGATCTTTCGCCAGTTCTTTTATTGATTTTTTGGTCATAGGTTTTTCCTTCTATTAAAAGTTTTGAAAAATTATTCATTTATAGCGTTTAATATTTTTAATTTTAATTCTTCATTATTTGATTCATCATATAGAATTGCAGTGATAATTTCCTTTAAAAAATCTTTATCGATTTTACCGGCAGCCACATGATAACTGATATTTTCCATTTCTGTAATAAAATCACTAATTCTGAAAACGTAACCATTCAGATTCAAGAAAAGAACACCGGCAGATATTGCAATTCGTTTATTTCCATCGCTAAAGCAGTGGAATTTATTAAGAGAGAAGAAAATATGGGTTAATTTATCTTCAAAAGTTGGATAATAAAAATCATTCTGGATATGTTCTAACACACTTTCTATTTGTCCCCTATCTCTTACTCCTGAACTTCCTCCACCGGATACTTCAATCGTTTTCTGATAGGTTCGATATAACATATCAAAATTGAAATAAACAACACCCATTATTCTCTTTCTTTCAGCCGCTTGAATACTTCTTGAAATTGCTCTAACTGTTCTTCCACATTCATACTGCTGGTTCCCAGAAATTTTTCAAAATCTTCCTTAGGAATGGGAGCAAGATATTCTTTCAGTTGCAAATGTAAAGCATCTCTGAAACCCAGATCACGACTTGCCATCTTTGAACGTGCATCTTCTAAAAGCGGTCTCCAATGTGATTGGTTTTCAAATTCTGAATAGAGCTTTTCTACCTCCCATACATTTAGTTTACGACCTTTTTTCTCTGACCCTTCTTTCAAAAGTTTAGAAAAACCATATTCAAAAGATGAAATAAGCAGAAGTACTTCAGTATAAAGAGTTTGTCTTACATTCTCTTTAGGCATTAGTTTCAGTATTTTCCTATATTCATCAGCTTTTTCTCTGAAAATAGTTTTATATATCTTATCCGTATAAAGCGGATATTTAAAGTTACCCATATCCACATAATCGCGTAAGGCATCTGTGAATGCCTGTCGATAATTTTCATTTTTGAAATAGGTCACAACAAAACTTCTATCACGCTGATTGATATATTTTGTTCCGCCACCTGTCTTTTTATTGATAGTATCTATTACAATATCAAGAATTGCTCTACGTAATTCTTGTGCAATTTCACTTTCTGTTAGCAGCATACCAAGATTTAAAAAAGCACGAAAATCAAAGATACCAAGAATGGTTGTTTTGGTAACGACATCAATGTCGATACCAAATGTGTTTTTAACGGCTAACTTGTAGTCTTTCAGTCTTTTAGCTCGCAAAACTTCATAACCGTTATTTGTCAGCTCATCTTTAAATCTTTCCAAATACCTTTCAATCGTTCTATTATCAACTTCATAAAATTCTGCTATCTGCTGTTTAGTAAAACGATACGATCCTTCAAAGAGAATACCTTTGATGCCTACTGCTTTTTCAATTTCATTTACAGCTAACTGATTGTTGATAATATTCTGACGATCAACTGGCGATGTAGTTAAATTTTTTTTCATCTTTAACTCCGTTTATATATCAATAAAAGCATTATTCCGCAAAAAATCCACTCACTAATATGTAGTTTTCAATAACGACTTGTGAGAGGGAAATATGGATACCCGA
>JACNJG010000130.1:0-11962 GCA_014382685.1 Candidatus Cloacimonadota bacterium | reverse complement strand
AACTTACTTTGCTTTTGGATCAGACTGCATCAAACCATGAAGATTGCCTTCAGGATCGATAAAATAGGCAAGCCAGCCAATACCGGGAATTGCAGCTTTCTGGCGGACTATTGTTCCACCGAATTCTTCGACTTTTTTGATATAGGCATCCAGATCATCAACTCCAATTGTATTGATAATACGCTCTTCGCCCTCAGCTCTGCCAATTCCGCCGTCTATGCCCTCACCTTCGCCTGTTGAGACCAGCCAATAATCCGATGGTCCATCCCATTTGTCGAATTTCCAGCCAAAAGTATTTTTATAGAACTCAATAATTTTTTCCGGCTCTTCGGCATTTATTTCGAAGTGAATTATGCGTGGCATAAGTGCTCCTTGTATGTAGTTTATGTGTATTTATGTTTTTTCTAAATCTAATTTTTTCTTTTGTACTAATTCCTGAGTATTAATTAAAGGTACAATGGCATTTTCTAATTTCGTTCCCTTCATCACTGTAGCCCAAACTCCTCGTGCAGTTGATATAACATGGTCAAACAAATTTCCCAAGAAGCTATTTGGTATAACAACTTGCTTCTCTGAATCATTGGCAAAATTCTTAATATCCTTAATATAAAAGTCGATTTGTATTTTGAGCCATCCTATGTCTGTTTTTGGTTCATTCTTAAGCTGCACTCTATGATTATATAGAACGGCGAAAATTTTATTCTCTATATTAGACGATATTTTAAATTCAATATTAAAATTAAATAATCCATTTTGGTTTGTACTCTTTATATTAATTGCATCTTTTATTCCGAAATCTAAAATGCTAATTTTCTTAATACTATACTTAATTGTTTTTTTCTGTTCATTCATTTCCATATTTGGTTCCTTATTAATAATAAATACAATGTAGTTAATATCATTTAATGCACATTCACAGTGCTAAATGTAATGTTTTTTAATATGTCGATATTTTTACTCCCATCAAAAATGCTTGCAATAGCTTTGTGTGAATTTACACTTATCGAAAATTCATAAGAATCATTCTCTTCAATATAATTAACATTCAGCAAATATTCAAGATCAATGTCTAAAACAACGCTTAACTTCACAATAGTCTTAAGAGTAAAATTATTAGAACCGTTAAGAAGTTTTGTAATAAAAGGTGATGATACATTCATCTCAGTAGCTAGTTTCTTTTTAGACCAACCAAGATTATACATTTTCCTCGCAATTTTCTCAGTTATATTAAGAATCACACCTTCGAGAATATATTCTTCATCATCTTTATATTTACTTATCTTTTCTTCTAACCAATTCTTCTTTTTCATAGAACTCCTAATTTATTAATAAAATTTCTTGTTTAATACTTTTTGCTTTAATTATTTGAGTTTTAGGTGTTTTACCTTTTTCCTTTTTGAAAGCATTAGTCAAAACAAAAGATTTCTTTTTTAAGCCTGGAAGAATAAAACAAAGAACTCTATGAGGTTCAGATTTAAACTCAAAAATATTTTTTTCGAGCTGTTTTAATTTTTCTTTATTTCTTATTTCGCCTTGTTCTATCATCAATTGAAATAACCTAATTATTTTTTTCTGTTCATTTTCTTGTAACGACTCAATATATAATTCTACTGGCTTCAAACCTCTTTCATCGACATACAAATAAATATCGGCTTTATTTCCAACAGCACTTAAATTAATTTTATTTTTATTAATTTTTTCTTTCATACAAAATTTAACTTAAAGGTTAATTCTGTCAATTTATTCTTTCTATAAATATTATCGAGTTTTCTTTGGCATGATTTCATATTATTCTTCTATTCCAATAACCTCAACATCATCAACTTCCCAGGATGTGGCTTTTGATGGACTTGAGTTATTATATTTGAACGCAATATGCACTTGAGATTTCGCAAAATCTGAAATATCCAAATAACCTGAGTGCGTCCATTCATAATACCCCTGAGAGAGCGCAGGTTCTAGGAGAACCCAGTCAGCTTGCTCGGGATTCGTTCTATCTGAATAGTTTGAAGAGATAAGAACTTCCAACCCGGGATAAATATCTTGATGATTCTTTGCAGTTTCAAAACTTAGTATTATATCTCGATAATTATATAAATTCAAACTCGGAGATATAAGCCAGTCCTCGCATGGCTCATCACCTTTATAACCACTCATTTTCATAAAGTGCCTGTCTCCGTATGATGAATGATACCAGTTTTTGTTACCAGCTATGCTATAAGCAGACCACCCCTCCCAGCCATCTTCAAAGGAACTGTAAAGAAGTGTTTGGGCAAGAGGATCGATTCCGTGACCTTTGATTATGACAAATTTTGTTTCAGCTCCTTCTGATGAGATAAAGAGCGTATCTTCAAAAGGTGTTTTTTGATCGGGTTGGAAATAAATTGAGATATGTTCATTCACAAAACCACTTTCCAGCTGAAACGATAAAGAAAATATTGGTGACCCATCTTTTTTATTTGAAATAAAGAATGGCGAAGAAGTTGAAATTGTTACATCTTCAATAAGATCATATCCGCTTACTATAAAAGCTCGAGACTCTGATCGCTGCCCGATTCTTTGATTACCAAAGCGAATGATCGGATCGGAAAAGTTTACTGTTGGCTGAAGATTGGGTTCACCCCAAATGAGTGCAACAAATTCGGGATGATCAATAAAAGGATTCCGATTGTGCTGATACGTGTAAATTACCTCGTTACGATGTAGTTCCCTTTTATCGACCGGATCTAATATATGCCATTTAAGCAGTGTTGATACCTTTCCAAATTTTGGACCATAAGTTCCGGTTCTGTCCAGGAGTTCAAGATCATAAGTTTTCTTGTCACCTTCGTAACGGGTTGCCATATAGAACATCATTCTTGCAACGTCGCCTTTTACTCTATCCGGTGGTTCCCAAGAATCGAAATCATAGTAGCATCCTTCCACCTCTTCCAAGGCAAATCCGCCCCAATCAAAATCACGATTACCACGAGCGCCATTCACAGAACGGTCTGCGGGTCTGAGATGATGAACATCTGTATATGCCGTATCAGCCATATCAGGAAAGCCGTGAGACTTTGCCCATACATGCTCCCTATTCCATGCATCTTCGTGGGGAATGCCGTATTCATTCAAATAACCAAAGTTGTCGCCATGATCTTGAAAATCTTTATCTTGTGATCTGCCAGAATAGAATAAAATAATGTTTTCAGGATTCTCTAAATCAATATCGGATTCGATCATTATATCTTTTGTCGCTAATGTCGAATCACTGAAGTAGGGATACATAATATGACCTTTGATGAGGTTGTGCAAGGCAGCTTTGAGGGAATCTCCTTCCAGACCGACAACATATTCATAGTATTCTTCTACTGTAATTGGAGTAAACGCATGAACGATCTGAGAGAATATCAGAAAGCAAACAATTAATAATATTTTTTTCATTAACAACCTTCTATTTTTTTACAAATCCAAGATATGTTTGTGGATACTTATCACTAACCAGCAAAAATCCCCTATCTCCATATCTTACAATCCCTTCCCAGTTTCTCGAATTCTTATCATCGATCAATTTGAGCTGGATGGGAGCTTTCTTATTTAATGTAATACCTTCAGGTGAATAATGGAATTCTAACAACCGCTCGACTGTGTTATACTTGGCATGTGTTTCTCCCTCGCCATATTTCTGTGCAATCGGATCAAGAGAGAAATTTTGATCCTTTTGATCACCGGGCCACAAATAATTGATCATCCAGAAATTACCGTTTTCATCAAGCTCGGTCGCATCGGTTAATCTGTATTCAATATAAGGTAATGAGAGCGAATCAACTAAATTCAATGAGTGATCAAATACATACGCATAGGGCTCTACCTTAAGTTGTTCACCATTAATTTCATAAATAGTAATTACTCGATCATCAGTAACAAGTATTGTCTCGTCTGTGGCATTTGAAATTGGAGCTCTGGGAGGCAATTCTACTCTTTTATCCACTTCCACAGTAATAGTCTTCATATCATCCGAGATTGTTCCCTTGAAGAGGTATCCCATCATTTCTGCAGGACTGGATTCAACAGTAAAGAACACATCATTTCCATAAAAAGCGATTGACTCAAAACCTTCATATCCTTCAATAATGTCTTTCAAGCCGGGTGCATTCAAACTGATCGGAATTGGCTTTATCGGAGCATTTGGCACTTCATTAAGATGTTCTGCGATCTTTGATCTGGGAATTGCAAAAAATGAACCATCATATTCTGATGGAAAAAGATGCGGATATTGCGGAAGCAGAATGAGGTAGTCTCCATACCAGGCAAGACCGGAGATTTCAGCTTTTGGTTCTGAAATTTCTCCTTCAAGAGTAATGTATTGCACGACTACTTCCTCGGATTGTACCGGCTCTTGGGGTTTCTGTACCTTTTGTATAGAAGAGCAAGTAAATAGAAAAGAAACCAAGATAAACATCAAACAAATTTTTTTCATAATGAGTCCTCGTTTTTTTATTTTGAATGAGATCGGAAACTGATTTCTTTGTCAAACTACTTGTTTAAAATATTAAATTTCTTGCATTATCTTTTTCGATTTTAATTGTATCAACCAAAAACGGAAACATAATGAAAGTACTTGTTCCATCCTCTGAGGAAGACTTCCAACGATATTATGAACTTCGCTGGAAAATACTTCGAAAGCCATGGAGCCAGCCACTCGGTTCCGAGCGAGACGACCTTGATGATACCAGCTATCATGTGATGATCAGCGAAAAAGATCGAATTCCAATCGGTATTGGGCGGCTTCATTTTAACAATACCCATGAAGCACAAATCCGCTATATGGCAGTTGATGATGAATATCAGGGCAAAGGCGTCGGAACACTTATTATGGACGCATTAGAAAAGCATGCAAAAGAAAAGGGTGCTCATTATATTATTCTCAATGCTCGTGAAAATGCAATCCTATTTTATCAAAAAAATGGTTATAAGATCGAAAAAAAATCCTATTTACTTTTCAATTATATTCAACATTATAATATGAAAAAGTTATTAAAGAATGTATCAGGAATGTAGTATATTTTGACATGTTTTATCGGTTTTTTATAAACAACAAAAACATTATTTGATCAAAAGAGAGCAAGATGAAAAAAATTATCCTACTCATTTTTTTCTTACCCTTTGTTGTGCTTGCCCAAGAATCTGTATCTGACTTGGAGTTGAAGCTCAATTCTGTAACAGGTATTGAAAAAATTGATACATTGAACTATCTTTCTGTTAAATTATTGTACGAAAATCCGCCAAAATCTCTGCAATATGCCAAGCTTGCGCTTGATCTTGCGATTCTTAAAGAGTATAAACTTGGTGAAGCAGAAGCCCTTGAAAATATGGGAAATCATTACGAGGAACAGCTAGAATATCAAACCTCAATAGAGTATTTCAAACAAGCCCGTGATGCATATTTAATCGCAAATAATCCGGCAGGTATTGCAAAAATATTGAACTTCATCGGCATTATGTATGAGGCGATCTGCGATTACCCACAGGCAATGGGTTATTATAAGCAATCCTATGATAAATACAAAGAGATCAATAATATTGCAGGTACAGCACTTCTGTTAAACAACATCGGGTATGTTTATGAGACTCTTAGCAATTACAAAGAAGCATTGGAATATTATCTGATGAGTCTCTATCAGTACGAGCAGATTGATGACAAAGATGGTAAAGCTTCTTTACTTAATAATATCGGCAACGTTTATCAAGCACTAAGCAACTATGACAGAGCGCTTGAATATCTACAAAAGGCAAGAGATATGTATCTTGATCTGGGGGATTCTGCCGGTGTGGCAATCGCGATCCATAATATCGGAATAATTTACCATGATCTGGGGGATTATGACAAAGCACTGGAGTATTATTTCCAGTCCATGCAGACAGATATAGATCGAAATGATAAGATGGGAATTGCCGCATCCTATAATAACATCGCAATTGTATATGACGAAATCGACGAACTAAACAAATCACTGGATTATTATAAGAGATCACTTGTTCTTTCTGAAGAGATCAAGGATAGGTATTCTATTGCGAATACAACAAATAATATGGGCTTTCTCTTCCTGAAAATGAAAGAACTTGATAATGCCTATAAGTATTTTACAAAAGCACTGAACATAGCTCAGGATATATGTGCTCAAGAACTCATCAAAGAGAGTTACGACGGTCTTTCTCAATACTATCGGGACCAAAAGGATTTTCAGAAAAGTCTTAAATATTATGTACTTTGTGAGGATATTGAGGATAGTCTCTTCTCACTAAATACACAGAAACAAATTGCAGAGATCCAGTCACAGTATGATCTTGAAAGTAAGGAACGTGAGATCAGTCTCCTTCAAAAAGAGAATGAAATAAAAAAGCTTCAACTTAACAGGCAGAAAAATTTGAGATATTTTTTCATTGCGATTTTCATATTTCTTGTTTTAATCATTCTGCTTATGTATTATGCTTATATCACAAAGAAAAGAATGACAACAAATCTTTTAAAGGAGATCGAAGAACGTACTAAAATCGAGGAACAGTTGAAACTTTCCTTAAAAGAAAAGAATGTGATGCTCAAAGAAATTCACCATCGGGTGAAAAACAACATGCAGATCATATCCAGTTTGTTGAGTTTGCAATCGCGATATATAAAAGACGAAGAATCACTGCAAATTTTCAATGACAGCCAGGACAGGATACGTTCAATGGCATTGGTTCATGAAAAACTCTATCAATCAAGCGATTTTTCGAGTATAGGTTTTTCTGAATATGTTCAAGATCTGGTTAATAATATTCATCAGCTCGGGCTTAATGATATTGAAATTGATATTGATGTTGAGAATATTGTGATGGATATCAATAAGGCAGTTCCTTGCGGACTTATTATTAATGAACTTATTACAAATGCCTTCAAGCATGCATTTCCGAATGAGCAAGAGGGTAAGATAAAGATCACAATGAAGCTGGATGACAACGAAACCTATATATTGGTTATCTCTGATAACGGAATCGGCTTGCCGGAAGATATTGACTTTAGAAACACTAAGTCTCTTGGATTGCAACTCGTCACAGGATTAGTACGACAATTGCAAGGAAATGTTGACGTTGATAGAACCGCAGGCACAAAGTTTACCATAATTTTTAAAAAATAAAATTCTTTTTGGAGGTTTCATGCCTAATATGATGGATTATCAGCAAGAACAGAATATGAACTGGAAAGCAACGTTTCTTGTGATCATCGGTGTTCTTTTTATCTGTCTTGTTGTCTTCGGTATTCTTTCATATAATAGCGTACTTGAGAAACGTGCATTGGAAACTGACACTGCAATTACTAAAGAAATTCTTGGGCAGACTATTCAGGAAGTGAAAGATGCATCATATTTTATTTCTGAACACCCCTTGATCCAGGAATGGCAGGTATCACCTACACTCGTAGATGATCATGATATCCTGATCGTACTAAATACGATAAAATATATGCTCGATGCATCGATCGTGTATATCATGGACAGAGATGGGAATGTGATGGTTTGTACTCCACCCTGCGATATAGCTCTTACAGGTCAGAACTTGAACTTCCGCCCCTATTTTCAGGAGGCAATAAAAGGGAAAGAGTTCGTATATCCTGCCATAAGTGTTATAAATCAGGAACGTGGGCTTTATTTCAGCTCACCTATCTATCTGAGAGAAAACAGTAACCCTGTTGGAGTTGCAGTAATTACATTGGCATTAGACAGATTTGATAAGGTATTGAAGAACTATTCTAACGGCGTTATTGCAGGTCTCATATCTCCGGAAGGGATCATATTCTCTTCAAATGAGAAATCCTGGTTATTTAAAAGTGCCGAACCGCTTACTGTCAAAGAGCTGGAGGATATCAGAGCTACTCGCCAGTTTGCAGATAAACCACTGGAACCACTCGGTTTGTATCTCTCAGAATCACGTGTTAAATATAATGATGAATCCTATATGCTTGTAAAGGATGATATTGCAATCCCGGGATGGCAGGTTTTTGCGCTAAGCAAAACAACCGATCTTCATCCTGTTCCACCATTCATCATGTCAGGAATATTATTAATAATTTTCGGCATCTCATACATCATACTTGCAATAGTCTATGGGCAAAAGAAAAAACAGAAGGAGAAAAAGTAATGAACAAAGAATCTTTTAAATTCCTAGAAAAGTTAATGAACCTCCCCTCACCTTCAGGTTATGAACAGAAAGTTCGCCAAGCATGGCTTGCAGAGATGAAAAATTTCTCTGATGAAATAAAAAGTGATGTGCATGGTAATGCAATTGCAGTAGTCAATCCTGATAAACATCCCCGCATTATGCTTGCTGGACACATTGACGAACTCGGGTTTCAGGTTGGCTACATCCATGAAAATGGCTTCATCTACTTTAATAGATTAGGCGGATTTGATATCTCTATAATCCCCGGGAGAAAAGTACGCATTCACACAAAGAATGGCGACATACTTGGTGTGACCGGCAAGAAAGCTATTCATCTTTTTGATAAAGAAGATAGAGAAAAAGTACTAAAACCTCATCAACTCTATATTGATATTGGTGCGAAAGATAAAAAGGAAGCTCAGAAACTCGTTGAAATCGGCGACCCGATCACCTATGATACTAATTTTGAAAAACTGCGCAAAGACCTTTATGTTTCACGCGCTTTCGATGATAAGATCGGTGCATTCATCGTTGCTGAAGTCATGAAGAATGTTTTCAAGCGAAGAAAAGAATTCAAGAGCTCACTTTATAGCGTTGCAACTGCACAGGAAGAGGTTGGAATGCGCGGCGCACGAACTTCTGCATTCGGTATCGATCCGGACGTTGGTATTGCTGTTGACGTAACACATGCTACAGATACACCGGACGTTGATCAGAAAAAAGTTGGCGAGATCGGACTTGGCGAAGGTGCTCCTATTATTCGCGGACCGAATATCAATCATAAAGTTTTTGAAATGCTCGTTGATAATGCGAAAAAACATAAGATCAGCTATCAAGTCGAAGCTGCTGCGCGCCCAACCGGAACCGATGCAAATGTTATCCAGGTAACACGTGCAGGCGTGGCAACCGGACTGGTCTCCATACCCTGCCGCTACATGCATACTTATACAGAAGTTGTATCTCTTAAAGATGTGGAAAGTGCAATCAACATTCTCACCGAGTTCTGCCTTCAGGTCGATGACTCGATAGACTTCATATTATAAAGAATTCAATAAATAGCATAAACCTCTCTGTAATCGCAGGGAAGTTTTTCATCTTATAATTTTTACAGAATTTATGTCATATTATCATAAAAACTAAGCAAAAAATGTGAGATTTAATATGATGGAAATGTACGATAAACCGCTCATTAAGCAATTGACCGTGTACACACCTTTTAGTCCACAAGAAAGAACCAAGCACCGGCAGATGCTCACCTTTCTCACGAGAAATGAAAACGGATTTCATAGCAAATATCTTCCGGGGCATATTACGGGTTCTGCATGGATAACTAATTTAAAGAAAACAAAGGTACTCATGACCCATCATATAAAGCTCGAGAAATGGCTACAGCTTGGCGGTCACGCAGACGGCTCACGGGACATACTTAGTGTCGCACTTCGGGAAGCTGAAGAGGAATCCGGACTCGATTCTGTCCGACCTCTAAGTCTTCACATCTTTGATGTCGATGTACATGCGATCCCGGAAAGAAAGCATTTTCCCAATCATTTTCATTATGATGTTAGATTTCTTTTTGAAGCTGACGAAACAGAACCATTTCATGTTTCTGACGAATCATTTAACTTACATTGGATAGACCTCGGGGAAGTTCAGCGATATAATGATGAAGATTCGATACTTCGTCTGGTTGAAAAGACCAAAATGATGAATCTAATGGGCTTCCTGGAAAGCGGATATTGGTAACCACAAAAAGGAGTTTTCATGAAAAAAATACTTTGCATCATTATCGGATGTTTCATTCCATTTCTTCTATTAGGGGACATTGTTCCTATGGATCAACATTTGGTGGATAATTCGGTGCAGTTCACAAACCTTAATGATTTCCCCGAAATCATCATACTGGGTTATATTGTCGGACCTTCTTATGATTCTCCGAATTTTTTTGTTATTCATAACAACCAAGTTCTGCAGAAGGGCTACAAATTCAATGATCTGGGTTTGTATTGGGCATCCGGTAAATATGTGGAACATGTCGGCATAGAAAATATCGTTATAAACGCCGATATCGGACCTGAATTTTATGGGGACGAATATTTTGAGAAAGTAACGAATGATCCTAATATATATTTCATCACCAGTGCGATCGATCCGGGTGATTTCTGGGTTGATGATCATGATGAGCTCAAAGCACAAATCAGTGAATTTGAAATAGCTGGATTTATCGGTGATGAGATCGTGATATATCTCGCAAGACAGATCCGGTCTTTTCGTGATAAAGATAACTCAATTCAGGTATTTGACTGTCCGAATATACCCAATCTGAAAATTGATCCTTTTGTTGAGGCATCTACATCATCGGGCTCTTCATCTCAATAGTTTATGCAGGACTACGAAACAAAATTCCTCTTCGCGCTGCTCGATACGGTCATTATAGAAACCATCGTAATAATCTTTCTTGTAAAAAAAATTTATAAAAAGGATATGGAGCATGTTACATGGGAGCGATTGATATTTGCAGGAGTATTCTGTTCCTTTACCACGATTCCATATCTGTGGTTTGTTGCTCCTTTCTTTCTACACTCCAAAGCGCTGCTGTATTCAGTTGGCGAGGTTTCAGTTTGTCTGATTGAATCCGTAATGATATTTTTTATTTTGAGAATTAAATTCACTCGTGCATTGATCATTTCTTTGAGTTGCAATCTTGCTTCGTTTTTACTTGGGATGTATGTGATATAATAAAGTTCGCAATGATTGGGAGAATAAATTGGAATTTAATTTCGGAATATTCAATCCGACAAGAGAAATTTATTAATAATTAAAATGTGCGTGCCCTGCTTTGCGTATAAGCATTTTTTATTGACAATAAAATCCTGCTTAAAAATAATTCGTGAAAATTCTACGGGACTCGAATGAATATGCAGATTGAAATTAGAGAAAGTTCTAAAACTACAGAAATTTATACGCATGTAACAAAAAGACCAATTAATATAACTAAAAGCCCATTAGATGAGTTGGATATAGAAAATGAATAATATCCCATTTTTGGAAAAAGTTCGTATACAACTCCTATTTGGTGGTATATACGAACTTATTAAGAAATCTAATCGTAATATACACGACCTTTTTAGGTCGGGGACACACACATTAGGTGCTGTTAGTATAAATTTTGAGGAAATATGAAAAAAGATAATAATCAAGTATATCATTCTTCAATAATACAAGGACTAAAAGTTTTGAGACCAAATACAAGTACGCACGGTGAGAATTGGATTTATGCAACTACAACAATTGAAATGTCTGCTGCATTTTTAAGTGGTAAAGGTGGAGATTTATCGTGTCAAGTTGGTCGTGACATTTCAACGGGTAAAATTTTTATTTGTGAACGGTTTAAAGATTCTTTTGATTATCGATACAATAATTATTCAGGTTCAATTTATATATTACCAAAGGATAAATTCGTTAAAGGAAAAACTGGTTGGGACGAAGAAGTTATTTGTAATGAAGAGGTTGAAATCCTTAAAGAAATTAAGGTTAACAATGTCAAAAGCTACATATTAAATCTAATTGAAGAAGAAAAAATTATATTATTAAAATATCCAAACAAAAACGAACATATCCCAGAAGATGACGAAGATTTAGTTTATCGAGGTATAATTTGGTCACGACAATTCGGAAGAGATGTTCTAGATGACTTCAAGAAATTACATCCTAAACTTGTTAGCAGAATTGAAGAAGGATTAAAGAATGGGAAATATTTAGATGAATATATCCAGAGTTAAAAATA
>JACNJG010000104.1 GCA_014382685.1 Candidatus Cloacimonadota bacterium | reverse complement strand
TATTCATTTGAGACGAGTACAAAAATTGTAGCGCAAGATTCCAATCTTGCGTAAGTTATATTAAGAATGCGTTACCAAACTGGGGTTTGGTAACGAGAATATACGAGAGTTGTTTTATCTATTATACTTCTCAACTAATTTTCTAAGTTTATCACACACCTCATCATCAACTATATCCCACCTAAAACGCCACACCCAATTATCTTCAATCGTACCGGGTCTGTTCATTCGCGCTTCAGCACCAAGGCAGAGAATATCCTGCAACTGAATGATCGTCCAATTCGACGGAGTGGAATAAGCACACTCGATCATCTGCCAGCAAAATGACTCTTCTTCATTATAATTAATATACTCGGTTAAGGTTTTACATATCTCGGATTCATACTTTTTCAAATTCTCAAACCAGGTCTTCATTGTATCATTATCATGAGTGCCGGGATATGTAATGGAATTCTGTTCAAACTCATGAGGGCGTTGATCACGCTCAGCAAAGGAGTATTGCAGGATCTTCATGCCCGGGAAACCAAATTCATCCCGAAGCTCGTTCACACGGGGAATAATAATTCCGAGATCTTCAGCAATAATTGGAAGTTCACCAAGATGTTTCTTTATTGTAGAAAAGAAATGAGCATCGGGTCCTTGTCCCCACTCGCCTTTTTTTGCAGTTTTTGAACTGGGCTTCACCTTCCAGTATCGGATAAATCCAATAAAATGATCGATGCGGATGTAATCAACAAAATTCAGCAAATAAGAAATACGCTCACGCCACCAGAGATAATCATTCTGTTTCATCAAATACCAATTATAAAGTGGATTTCCCCAGAGCTGACCTTCTTTTGAGAACTCATCGGGCGGGACTCCAGAAATGACAGTCGGATTTCCATTTTTATCAAGATAAAAGAGATCTTGGTGTACCCACACATCAGCGCTATCATATGCAACAAATATCGGGATATCACCAACGATCTGTACATTCTTTTCGTGGGCATAATTCAGAAGTTCCTGCCATTGCGTATAGAAAAGGTACTGTACGAATTTATAATAGCGGATCTGTTCTGCGAGTTTGTTTCTGGAAAGAATGAGAGCTTTTTCTTTTCTCATCCTCACATCTTTGTCCCAAGTGTTCCAAGACCGAAAATCATTTTCCTCACGAAGAGCTGCAAATAAACTAAAATCATCCAGCCAATATGCATTTTCATAACAGAATGTATCAAAGTCAGATAATATTTTGTGTGGTGTGCGATCTTGGAAATTCTGAAAAGCTTTTTTAAATAATGAATCTTTGTATTCAATAATTTTGTAGAAAATAACTTTGTGATCATCAAACCCGGGATGGTCTTCGATATTTTTTGAGTTAAGATATCCATGCTCAACGAGTTTCTCCGGGCTGATCAAATAGGGATTACCTGCAAAAGCAGAGATCGGATTGTATGGTGAATTTCCATATCCGGGATAATTTAATGGAAGTATCTGCCAGATTTTTTGTTCCGATTTAGCGAGGAAATCAATAAATCTATATGCCTCGGGACCAAGATCTCCAATGCCGAATCTGCCGGGCAGGGAAGTAGGATGCAGTAAAATACCGCAGGAACGTTTGAATTTCATAGCACCTCTTGAATTTAGATGAATTGGAAATCGATATATGAAGAGATAATGTCAATATTTGTAAATATATAAAATAAGTTTGAAAAGTAACTCAACATTCCGACCTGCCAAGTCGTATCCGCCAGCTGGCGGAGAAGACTGATGTTGAGTACGCAAGATCGGAATCTTGCGTTACATTTTAGATTTGATTATGTTTTATGGGATAGCAGATCCATTAGTTTAGCACATAATGTTAATTTTTCCTTAAGTTGCTAAAATTTATAGCGATATAAAATGCTGACATCCAGAAATTATAAAGAATCAATGTTTCTGATAATATTGACAATGGATTTCACAATTTTCTTGTGGAATAAAAGCAAAATCAAAGAGGAGTTTCTATATGAAGAAAATAATCTATGTAATTCTTTTTCTTTTAATATTTATCATGTTGGCATCATGCACGAATAAGCAGAATGCAGAACAAAAGAGTTTCTGGATCGATAACTATTTCCAGCAGGATTGTGCAATTACTCCTCAGCCCGGTGACTCTGTCATAAAAGCCCGTGTTGATGGAAAATGGGGAGAATTTCAGCTTGTGGAATTTCCAGATAAATTCATGGAATGGGATGTTGAAAAAAGGATTGAGACATTGGATCGATTTTTACAAATGAAACCACCCGAACTTGCCGGACCGCATAATGGAATTGTTGCAACTTATGGCTGTAAAAGAGAAGATTCACAGTTCAAGCTGAATAACGCAGTCAAGGGCATGGGATTTCTCCCCAAAGCAGAGAAACTACCGGAACTTATCAAGTTAATGGAAGATACTACCGATTCATCTTTTGTACAAAAACTGGAAATACTACGCTATTTCTACACGAATATTGATTCTCTATTCGACTTAGATCGTCAGGTTTCCCTGGAATTATACTCAACTCCGGAATTCGAGACGCAGACCTTTCTCAACCAGATGACCGATCCTTCCTCGACAATTGTATTTCTGGATATCCCATCATACAAACTGAAAACCATTGCACGTCTGCTTCATCCGGATGATCCCGATCTGACTGAGTATGAGAAGCTGGTTGTGCGTTATATTAATGACGTGCATAGCTATTTTCATGGAAAATTTCCGCGCGATTATCCTGCTGTGATCTATTTTGTTTCTGAAATTTATGATAATTCTCCCGGCAGAAGAGATGCAATGGGCAGGAGGATCGTGCCGTAACCGGTCTTTGCGAGAGTTTCCGCCAGTGGGCATACAAGTACTTCCTTTCGCAAAGTTAATCCTGGTTAATGTTTATATCTCAACAAAAAAAAGAAGGTTCGATTGGCAAATCGAACCTTCGGTGTTATACAAATAATTATAATAA
>JACNJG010000118.1:1713-14995 GCA_014382685.1 Candidatus Cloacimonadota bacterium | reverse complement strand
ATCCCAAACAATCCCATTATTTCATAATTTTTCACTCATAACCCTTATCATTATACTTTTCAATAATCAAAACTTAACCGAATATTTTTATACAGAATTATAACTAACATCCCAGTTATCAAACCGCTTACCAATCCAACAAGCAGTACGATCGGAAATAGAGCAAAAATCCTCGAAGTATGAATAAAAAGAA
The DNA here is from genome assembly GCA_014382685.1 of Candidatus Cloacimonadota bacterium. GTDB lineage: Bacteria > Cloacimonadota > Cloacimonadia > JGIOTU-2 > JGIOTU-2 > Celaenobacter. The sequence continues at coordinate 14,802 of JACNJG010000118.1, read as the reverse complement.
AATAGCCAAGCACAAGCTGTGTGAGCAGATGTGAAATCGCTCCTGCAATGCTAACTCCAATAAGACTAAATGAAATCCTACTCTTATAAAAAGCATACATGACAAGCAAAGATATTATACTGCTTATCAGAGAAAAAAGCACAAGTGGAGTAAAAAGCAGTCCCGAAAAAAGATTACCAACGATAACCTTTGTCAGCGTGACAACCAGCGCAGGGAAAAAACCAATTTGCACAAGAATAAGCAAGATGAAAACGTTCGCCAGTCCTATTCGCATAAAAGGCAGAGGTTTCGGAATAATGCTTTCTACAACGAAGAGCAGAACTGCCATGATCGAATATGTTGCGAGGATAAGTGTTTTTTCGGTTGATGATTTCATAAATTATCTTGTTATGTAATCGAGATCGGATTCTTTTTGTAGATAAATTATCGTCTTGTTCGGAAGGCACACGATCACATCATTGGCATACCTTAGCCAACCGTGCTTCACGCATATTTTTTGATGGCAGTCCGATCCTTTCACCCTGATCTTGCCGTCTTTTACTTCGATCATCATACCGTTTTCCAAAGAAAATGTTCGATCCTTTCGTAATGATATTTGCTCAGAACGACCATTATATTCAATAATTGCACAAGCATTTTTTTGAGGAGTTTTATATACAAATACAGCCGAAATGATCATCGAGATAATTACAAATCCAATAAGAACTCCGTCCGCAATTGTGAGGTGGGAAAGCAATTCTCGTTTATTCAAAAAGATGAACCCCACAAATGTTCTGTCCGCACTTTTCGCATGAATTATGTTCGGTAATGTGCTTGATCGAGGTGTAAAATCCGGAACGATTTATCAGCAGTTCGTTGCAATTCGGGCAGCGAGTATCATGAGTATTCAGCAAATTGATATTCCCGACATATACATAAGAAAGCTTCTTTTTTCCGATCTCATAAGCCATTTCCAGAGTTGCCGGCTTTGTGGGAGGTTTATTCATTTTATAAACAGGATAATATCGAGAAAAATGGAGGGGGATTTCTCTATCAACCTCGGCTATAAAAGCTACCAGCTCCTCAATTTCCTGTCTTGAATCATTCAAATCTGTGATGAGCAGATTTGTGACTTCTACATGCGTGTGTTTCGCAGCGATTTTGATGGTATTTTTCACCGGCTCCAATCGTCCTGAACAATAGGTTTTGTAAAAATCGTTATTGAATGCTTTTAGGTCCACGTTCATCGCATCGACATAAGGAAGTAATTGCTTCAATGGTTCGGGATTAATAAAACCGTTTGTAACAAGCACAACTCTGAGATCATGAGAGTGTAAAATCTTTGCAGTATCGAGTATATATTCATACCAAATAAGCGGTTCCGTATATGTATAGGCAACGCCGATTGAGTTATATTTTCTGCACAAAGCGATCAGGTCTTCCACATTTAGAGCACTCGTCGGAGCTTTCTGCTGGGAGATAGTATAATTCTGGCAGAAATCGCATGTGAGATTACATCCGTTTGGTCCGATTGAGAGAATTTCCTTTCCCGGATAAAAATGATAAAGCGGCTTTTTCTCGATAGGATCAATTGCTACAGAGATCGTTTCTCCATAATTTTCTGCATAGAGTATGCCCTTTTCATTCTTTCTACCAAAACACATGCCCCTTTTCCCTTCCGCAATCTCGCACATCTGCGGACAGAGCTGGCACTGTACCGAGCCGTTAGTTAGTTTTTTATAAAACATTGCTTCTTTCATGTTCACCTCGCTCACTAATTAAAGAAATTGCTTGATCATTTGCAAGTTTTTCTCGAGCGCATCCTTATTTTGTTCCATGACTGACTTTGCTTGCATTCCCATTTGTTCTCTCTTATTAGGATTTTTATACAATTCAAACACTGCATCCTGCAAATGCTCCTTGTCCACTATTTGAATAGCTTCATCAGAACTCAGTGCTGCAACAGAATCCTTACAACTCGAATAATAGGGACCCATGATAATTGGCTTTGAAAAATACGCAGGTTCCAGCGGGTTGTGACCTTCAAAATCATAAAAGCTTCCTCCGACCAAGGCAACATCAGAAACAGCATACGCCTTTGTTAGCTCCCCCATTGTGTCAACAAGAAGAAGAGGTGTTTTTGAAGTTACTTCAGACAGTTTTTGGAACTCAACTCTATTTTGTGAGAGGAGTTTTTCAATCTCATCAAGTCGCTGCAGATGCCTTGGAGCAAGAATGATTTGAAAATCAACATTCTTTTCTTTTAGAAAATTATAAAGTTCTGCAACAAGAAGTTCTTCACCCGGACGAGAGCTGCCAAAAGTTACTATGAAAGGTGAGGTGAGAAACCACGCTTTTTTTATTGTATTCCTATCATACTCTGGCAGATGAAGGGCAAATTTAATGTTGCCGGTTACTTCCACAGGTTGAGAAGTGATCTCTGAAAACCTTTGCTTATCTTCATCAGTTTGAACGCCGAATTCATCAATATTTTTCAGAGTATTTTTAAAAATAAACCAAAATCTTTTGTAGCTTGTCACTGTTTTATGGGAGATCCTGCCGTTGATGATAAGAATTTTTGTGGAATATTTGTGAGCATAATGAATCAAAACCGGCCAAATTTCAGTCTCTGAAATAACAAGAACATCGGGTGATATTTTTCTTATTGCATTTTTTACTGCAAAAGGTATATCCAGCGGAATCAGGATTGGGAGTATATTTTCAGAATACTTTGCAGCCAGTTGCTTTGCTCTCTCATGACCGGTTGTGGTCATGGTAGAAATAACAACGAAAAAACTATCTTTGTTTGTTTCAATAAATTTCTCAATAAGAGGAGTAAGTCCATTGATCTCACCCACAGAAGCTGCATGGAACCAAATCCTTTTTTTGTCGGAACTCGAAAAATGTATAAAACCCAACCGCTGTTTCCATTCTGAGGTATTCTTTATTAATTTAAAAATGAAAAACGGAATGAGTAAAAATGAGAGAAAAGAAATTATCGCAAGATAGGCATACATATCATTCAGGAAATGAGCGCCTTCATCTCTTTTACTGCTCTTCCCAGCCCAACGAAAACCGCCCGGGAGATGATTGAATGCCCGATATTATATTCTTCAATATCCTTTATATTCGAGAGATAGTGAGCGTTAAAATAAGTGATTCCGTGCCCGGCTGCAACATAAAGTCCGAGTTTTTTCCCAACGTGTACAGCTTCTTTTATGCGTTCCACTTCTTTATCTATATCCTCTTCAGTTTTGGCATTTGCAAAATATCCGGTATGGAGTTCGACTGCATCAGCGCCTAATTTATGAGCCATTTTCACCACTTCGTTATCAGGATCGATAAAGACACTTACGAATATTTCTGCTTTTTTGAGATCCTGAATTTTCTCCTCGAGACCTTTCAATTCAAGATTCAGCCCACCTTCGGTTGTGACTTCTTCACGCTTTTCAGGAACCAGTGTAACAGTATCTGGATGCACTGCTTTTGCAATCGCGACCATCTCTTCGGTGGGTGCCATTTCAAGGTTCAGTTTTGTTTGCACTGTTTCTCTGAGAATCCGCAGATCTCTGTCCTGCATGTGGCGTCTGTCTTCACGCAGATGGATAGTTATCTGGTCGGCGCCGTGTTTTTCTGCGATAAAAGCAGCTTCCACAGGGTCCGGTTCAAAGGTTTTTCGCGCCTGCCGTATTGTTGCGATATGATCGATATTTACACCTAATTTTGCCATAAAATCTCCTACATATAAATATTTTTAACCACGAAAAACACGAAAATCGCGAAATGGAATTTAAGAAAAACATATCGCAAAACATTATCTCGTTAATTCCGTTTTTTTATAATACAATTCTTTCAATGTTTACTGTGAGATAAGAAGGAAAATTTACTGCTAATCTCAATTTTAAGCCAGGGGCTTTAAGATAATTTCCGATTTTTCTCTGTATTCTCTGCTTGTCTCGGAGTCCTGTCTGGGCGTAGCGTAGCGAAGAGTGAAATGAAATGAATCCGGATGGTGAATTCAATTTTGGTTCCGGTTTACCCTGTTGGATATCTGTCATGCTGGATTTACCTCGTTAAATAATTATCCTACAGGGTTTATCCAAATTACGAATTTTATTCTATAAAAATTCATTTTATTATTTTCGTATTTTTCGCGTATTTCGTGGTTGATATTTCTTTTCTCCTTAATTATACAATATTTTCACGAGGTTTAAAGCCCTTACCGAGGATCTGATGAACTTCTTGAACTATCACAAAGGCATCTGGGTCCGTTGATTTCACTATTTCGCTTAATTTTGATACTTCCCTACGCGATACAATGCACAGGATCACATCTCTGCCTTTTCGGGAATAGGCGCCTTCACCTTTCAGAAATGTAACTCCCCTGTTCATTTTTTCAAATATAAGATCCTTTATCTCTTCTGATTTATCAGAAATAATTAATGTGGCTTTTGCATATCCCAATCCGGCAATAATGACATCTATAACTTTGCTGGAAATATACAATGCAATAAATCCCCAGAGTGCATATTCGACTCCCCTGAAACAAAATCCCGCAAAGCTGATGACCAGAAAATCTATCAAAATGAATGTATTGCCGGCAGTCATGAGCCGTTTCTGGCTGAATATTTGAGCGACAATATCTGAGCCGCCGGTCGAGCCATTCGCTTTGAACACAATACCAAGTCCTATACCAAGCAGCAGTCCGCCATACAAACTGGCAAGAAGCGGATTTTCTGTAACAGCAGGCATATGGAGCACATTATTGAAAAAATCCGTAAATAATGAAAAAGCGATCATTCCGAAGAGCGTACGAATGCCGAATCGTTTACCGAGAACCTTTAGTCCTATCAGGAAAAGTGGAATATTAAAGACCAGCATTATCACACCGATAGGGATGTTAAAAAGATGATTTATCACCACCGCAAGACCACTCACGCCGCCTGCAGCAATCTTATTGGGAGAAAGGAACAGCACAATGGACAAACCCATCAGGGCTGCTCCGATGAGGATCAAAAGGTAATTTATTGCAACTTTTAGTCTATATTTCATAATAACAGCTTGTTGCGAAAACGATGAACTATGATTTTTTTAACTGCTTTTTCCTTCGTCGTCTTTCCCAGTAATCAGGGAAAAAGCGCAACTGCCATACCCTGGCAATCGCCTCCCTCACAATTTTTTTGGACATCTTTGATGTACCATTAATACGCTCGTAAAACACTATGGGAATCTCTTTAATGCGGAGACCTTTTTTCCATATTTTATAATTTACTTCGATCTGAAAAGAATACCCATCAGAAAGAATGTTATCAAGATCGAGCGATTCGAGAACTTCTCTTCTGAAACACTTGAATCCGCCTGTCGGATCTTTGATCGGCATATTTGTGATGATCCGTACATATTTTGAGGCTCCGACACTCAAGAGCAGACGACTGAAGGGCCAGTTGATCACATTCACGCCGCTGATATAGCGTGAGCCGATCACCAGATCGTTCTCTTTAATAGCTTCAAGGAGGTTCGGAATATCATCAGGATCGTGAGAGAAATCCGCATCCATCTCGAAAATATAATCATAGTTATTTTTCAGTGCATATTTGAATCCTGCGATGTATGCACTTCCGAGTCCCATTTTGCCTGCGCGTTCTAGAATGTGCACCTTCGGATTGGTTTTCATTATATCTTTGACGAGTCCTGCGGTGCCGTCAGGAGAATTGTCGTCAACGACGAGAATTTCAACCCGCTTATCTTCTCCAAGCACTTTTGGAATAAGTTTTGGAATATTCTCTGATTCATTGTACGTGGGGATTATTATTAATGCTTTCATATTCTCTTGTTTCATTTGATATTTTATATATTAAGATGAAATATGAATGCGTCCAACTGTAATTTTGTGTCAACTAATTTGTGAAAACTGTAGAGAAGAATAATGCTCTTGAAATCGAAAATTATAAATATTTTGACAAGCTAAAGTTGATTTTCAAATTTGAATACCAAATTGGAGGTGCGATGGCACAGCAAGATCCTGCAAAAAAGGCGACATTGATAGAAGTTTTGATGGTTATACTGATCGTGGGTATAATCGTGATCCTTGTTTTTCCTGCAATTGGAGAAAAACGTAATAAAGATCGAATGAATCTCGAGGTTTTCCCGACCTTTGACATCATATTGCAAGCAAACGAAGATTTTAATGAAGACCAGGGTTATTATGCATTTGACATAACCATGCTCAATCTCACTGATGAGCTCGAAGACAAACAGTATTTCGAGTTTGCACTGACGGACACAACAGTCATTGCAACCACTACACCCAAATTCGGAAAAGCCGGCGCAAAGATCGTTTATAACTTCGAAAAAGATTATTGGTCAGTTGAAGGCACCGAAGATGTGATCGATAAGAGCTGGTTGCCCTAAACTTTTTGAACATTTATTCCGATAAAAGAATTGTGTGCCCGAGAGCTGCAATTCTTTTATTTTTAGTATGATTGAATTTCTGCCGATCCTTCTTTATCCGGAACTCCACTATCATTGGGGTTTGCTTTATCCGCTTTATTTCCGCAGACTCCCGGAGATCATTGCTGATGTTCCCTATCGCTTAGACGTTTCCGGGGAATCCTCAATTCCAATTATGCTGACTGTGAAGGATGCGCATAAGTATCAGATCAAACTGGATTTTTTGGATATTCATATCATTTCTCTAGCAGAAAATAAATGCATCTATAAAGAGAAGGTGCCGATCGAAAAACTATTTGATAAGAAGTTTGCATCAAAAATATTTACTATTCAGAATGATTCTCTGGGAAATGAGCAGAAAGTAGAGATCAAAATTTCCATTGCTGCACACAAGCCGAATAAAAAGAAGCAGTATGTTTTTCAGAATGACAACCTGCCCGGACTTCATACAAGATTATTTACTTACTTGTGTGCATCTCCTTTACCCAAAAAAGAGAACTGGTTTGCCGGCGAAGCACATTATCACTCTTATTATACAGATGACCAAGTTGAGTTCGGTGGTGACATCAAAGGTGCGATCGAACTGGCTCGAAGAATGAACATCGACTGGCTCTTTGTTACTGATCATTCCTACGATCTCGATGATACTGAAGGCAATTATCTAAAAAATGATCCGGCTTTTCCAAAATGGGAAAAACTAAAAAAAGAGGTTTCACAACTACAGCAGACAGAAAAATATCCCGTATTTTATGGAGAAGAACTTTCTTGCGGAAATGCAGAGGAAAAGAATGTTCACTTTTTGATCATCAATAATGAAAACTTCATTCCGGGATATGGGGATAGCGCAGAAAAGTGGTTCCTGAACAAGCCAACACACTCAATTGGAGATGCATGCACTCTTGTAAATAAAAATGCCCTGAAAATTGGAGCTCACACTTTTGAGAAAAATAATAATCCTATAAATACTCTTCTGCTTAATCGCGGAACATGGCATGAGCAGGATGTAAAAGAAAACCCAATAACCTATCTTCAAATAATTAACAAAAAAGAGAAAAAGCATATTACGCATGCAAAAAAGAAATGGATCGAGCTTCTGCTAAAAAGGTACAAGATCATCGCACTTGCAGGAAATGATGCGCATGGATATTTCAATTGTAAACGTGAAGTACATATTCCTTTTGTATCACTGAGCTCATCACGTGATCAGGTCTTCGGGCAATGCAAAACTTACATAAAGACCGACAGCAAGCCGTTGACTCCCGATAACTTCTTTGCAGAATTCCGCAAAAACCGTATTGTACTGTCTGATGGAATATTTGGCTCTTTCACACTAAATGGGCAGGATATCGGATCGACTATCGAAGAAAAAAATATTTATAAGTGTGATATCGAAGTTGTTTCATCCCGGGAATTTGGAATGATCAGTTCAATAGTTCTTTTTGCCGGTTATTATGACAAACAAACTGAAGATATAGAACTTCAATATGAGCCCAAAGATGTTTTTGTATCTTCTAAAACTATCTCAATTGATAACAAAGGGCAGGATTATTTCCGTCTCGAAGTAACTTCAGATAAAAATTCTTTCTGCTTTACTAATCCGATCTGGATAAAAAAGAATGAAATTTTGACAGAAAATTTCAAATAATTATATTGTTTTGTATGAAATTTATTATGATCTTGCTCGTTCTTGCTGCAATATGTTCTTATTCCTTCCAATTGGATGCCGAACCTTTGAAGCTTTTCAACGAGCCGCTTTTTGCTCATGATTCATACTCCCATTTTCTTTCTTCTGCCTTTATCTATTGCTGGCAATACGAAACATTGAAAAATTCTGCGAGAATAGAACGTGGAACCAGCAGGATTTGGGCATTTAGTCTTACAGGTTTTTATGGAATAATGAAAGAAATTTTTGACGATAAAGTTAAGAAACAACATTTTAGTTACAAAGATCTCGCTTGCAATATGGCAGGTTCATTTATGATGTTTTTAATCTGGAAATAAAGGATTTTAATGGCAATTAAATTTTCAAATAATACGGATGCCACCAAAAAGGAATCTCTCGGTGGATATCTGCAAGCACACAGGATATTTAAGAATATTAGTCTGGATGACGTGCATACCCAAACCATGATCAAGATTCAATTTTTAGATGCAATCGAGAATGATTCCATTCATGAGCTAATCGATATCCGATTTGCTCGAATGCACATTCTGAACTACGCTCGTTTCATCGGAGCTAATATCAATAAGACGATGACTCTCTATACGTTGCAATATGCACCGAAAGAGAGAAAACAGAATACTCGATTTGCCACAACAAAAAAAGAAAATGCGAAAAAAGTTTTGATACCAAAAGTATTTTTTAAGATCACAGCGCTTGTGATAATCGTTGCAGTGTTGTTTGTTATTGGCTTAAATCTTCAGAAAAAGGGAGTGTTGCATCGTAACCTTTTTGATGACAAAGGAGCAGTACTGGCAGAACAAAATGGCGTAGATGTACTCAGCAGCTCCGGTGATTTAGAACAAAAGCAAACTCAAATATATTCATACAAAAAAGAAAATTTTTATAAAAAATATATCCTGAAAGGGAAAGATGTATCCTGGCATGTATTCCCCAGTTATGTGAAAAACAAGTAGTCACATAGTTAAGGAATGATGTGCGTACAGCTGATATTGAAAAACACCTATACTTTCTTACGAGACCTGGGCGATATACAAACAACGAGCTAAATACAAAGAAGAAACAGGTTTCGGAACAGTATTTTAATATTGCCCTTGCCTTCCCCGACCTTTATGAAGTCGGAATGTCTCATCTTGGACTCAAGATCCTATATTCTATCATAAATTCTCAAGATCATCTTGTCGCCGACAGAGTCTATACGCCGGATGTTGACCTTATCAAATTGATGAGGGAAAAATCCATTCCACTCTTTTCTGTTGAAGATAAAATTCCTCTGAATGAATTCGATGTTGTTGGCTTCACTCTACAATATGAACTATCCTGCACAAACATACTTTTGATGCTCGAGCTTGCACAGATCCCATTATTTTCTACAGAAAGAGCTGAATCTGATCCAATCATCATTGCAGGCGGACCCGGAGCATTCAATCCTGAACCCCTTTCACCCTTTATTGATGCCTTTGTTATTGGTGATGGTGAGGATGTTATAATTGAAATTGCAGAACTTCTGAGAAATAACAAATCTAAAACAAGAGAGGAAAGACTTCATCTGCTTTCGCAAATTCAGGGCATCTATGTTCCGATATTTTACTCACAAATAAGCGACAATTCCGGAACTTATATTGTACCCAAACAGGATAATGTACCTTCAACGATTAAACGAAGATTTTTTAAAGATTTTAACGATCCGACTAAAATGCATTCTCCCCAATTAATGCCCATTATTGACATTGTGCACCGCAGACCGGCATTCGAGATAATGCGAGGATGTACAAGGGGTTGCCGCTTCTGCCAGGCAGGAATGATATACCGTCCAGTACGTGAGCGAGAAAGTAGTCTATTAGAGAAGCAAATCTATCACGATATTGCACTGAATGGCTGGGAAGAGATCTCTTTGAATTCTCTCTCGACTTCGGATTATTCGTCTATACAACCTCTCCTCTCTTCGCTTATGCAAACGCTTCCTCGGTCGAATATTACAATTTCATTACCCTCTCTGCGAATCGACACTTTTGAAAAAAACTTTCAGCCCAAGCTTGCAAAGATCCTTGGAAAAACAATCACACTCGCTCCGGAAGCCGGCTCGCAACAGCTTAGAGATAGGATCAATAAAAATATCAGTGAGGAAGACATTCTCACTTCTGTAACGAATGCATTAAATCTTGGCATCCGTTCGATCAAGCTGTATTTTATAGTGGGTCTTCCCGGCGAAACTGAAGAAGATATTGAAGGGATCATTACACTCATTGAGAAGATGTACGCAGTAAGTCCAAAAAAAATCGCAAAAATCAATGTCAGTATAGCTCCTTTTGTGCCAAAAGCTCACACGCCTTTCCAGTGGCGCAGGCAAAATTCGAAAGATGAATTCCTTTTTAAGATTTCACTTATAAAGAATCACTTTTCAAAACAAAGAAAAATTACTATTAAATACCATACGATAGAACAGTCACAGCTCGAAGCGGTCATTGCACGAGGTGATAGAACAGTTGGAAAACTCATTTATGAAGCGTATAAAAATGGTGCCCAATTCGACAGTTGGAACACCCACTTTGATTTCTCATTGTGGGAACGCGCCGCAGAAAAGACAGGAATCGATCTTTATCAATATCACAAAAAGATTCCAATCAATTCTGCCCTCCCATGGGATCATATTGATAGTGGAATTAAGAAGGATTTCTTAATCAAAGAGTATAATAAATCCAAGGAACAGATAATAACTGAAGATTGCAGAAACGGTGCATGTTCACAGTGTGGAATTTGTGAAAATATGTCGCCGATTTACACAAAAGAGGAGCCAATTTCAAATATTATCTCCGACATGCCACAGCTAAATGTGCAACATAAAGATTCCCGGTTTGTATATAAAGTTATTTATGAGAAGGGCGACAAGTTGCGTTTCATTTCTCACAAAGAACTTTCTGCACTTATTTACACGATCCTTCGAAAGAGTACATTGCCAATATATCACACCGAGGGTTTTAATCGCCACCCGAAGATATCTTTCGGTCCTCCTCTCAGTCTTGGCATGGCAGGAAAAGGGGAAATTTTTACTTTTTCAATTCTGGAAATCATGAATGAAAAGGAAATAAGAAAAAAACTTGACGTAAATCTGCCACAAGATTTCTTTCTCAAAGAAGTTGTGTATATGGGAACTTCCTATAAGATACGCTTAACAGGAGAGCATATACGAATTACTTCAAATGATAAATCTATTGATTGGCAAAAGATATATAATTTTCAGGAAGTAAAATTTTATTCTGAAAGAAAGAATAGAGAAATATTTTTAAATGAGTATTTTGTGGAAGTGAAGATGTTTTCGAATGGAGTAAGCATTTTTAAAAAATTAGGATTAAACATTTTTGAACTCCTTGAGAGGGCTTTCTTTTATTCACAAGATCAAATTGGAACCTTTTATATAGAAAGAATTGAACTGTATTAATTTTTAAATTTTAGTTATTTTTGGGAGATTTATTCATGAAAAGTGAATTAGTGGTCAACATCAGCACATTTGCGAACCGGATGGCACTTCTTGAGAACAACAAACTTGTCGAATTATTTATTCACAGAGAAGACCAGAACGAAATTGTTGGAAATATTTATAAGGGAGTTGTAAAAGATAACGTGCCAGGCATGGGCGCCAGCTTTATTGACATCGGGCTGGAACGCACTGCACTGCTGCATTTCCGAGATGCAGTTCCTGATTTTATGGACCTCGAAGAGATCGATGATTCTAACCTCAAAGCGATCAAAAACGATATTTACAAGATGGGTGCGCTCCTGGAAACTGGTCAGGAAGTGATGGTTGAGGTTGAAAAAGCTCCCATTGCCAAGAAAGGTGCACGATTAACCGGAGAAATATCTATACCCGGACGGTTCATGGTGTACATGCCTAATAAAAATTATATCGCCATCTCAAGAAAAATAGAGTCAAGCAAAGAAAAACGTCGCCTAAAACATATTTTTTCAAATTTAAAGGAGAAGAATGTCGGACTCATTATAAGGACTTTTGCAGAATTTCACACCGAACAGGAATTTAAAAAGGAATATAGAAATCTTAAGAAAACCTGGATCGAAATTCAAGAAAAATACAAGAACTCACTTAACCCAACTTGTATTTATAATGACAATGATCTTACTACAACAATAATTCGGGATCTTATTCATAAGAATATCGACAAGGTAATTATTGATTCCAAAAAAGTCCGGGCAAAAATTATCAAACGACTTAAAACGATCGCGCCTGATTTCATTAAAAAAATTAGATTATATCGGGAAGATGCAAACATCTTTGATGCTTATGGCATTGAAAAAGAGATCTCAAAAATATTCCGCTCCCGTATCTACATGGACAGTGGTGGGTTTATCGTCATACAGCAGACCGAAGCACTTGTCTCAATAGATGTAAATACTGGAAGTTTTGTTGGCAATAAAAGTCTTGAACACACTGTAACAACAACCAATATCGATGCCGCAAAGGAGATCGCACGTCAAATCCGTCTGCAGGATCTGACCGGTATGATATTTATTGATTTCATTGACATGTCCAAGCCTGGAAACAGATTAAAAATGCTTCAAACATTCCGCGAGGAGATGAGTAAAGATTACTGTCCAAATAAAATTTTCTCCTCCAGTCCTTTAAATATGGTAGAAATGACCAGGAAACGAGAAAAGGCAAACCTGCTTTCTAACTTTTATGAGCTCTGCCCCAGCTGTCTGGGTGCGGGAAGAGTGCTGGCAAGGATCAGTATTCTCGATAATATTTTCCGCTGGATGGATCGTGCAGCAAAATATCATACAAAGGACGAACTGGAAATACACATTCATCCATGGGTTTATGAATACATTTTGGAAAAAAAACCGGTCATTAAAGCAGAGTATCCATTTACATGGAAATTCAGTCTCGATGGAGAAATGGGGATCACGGACTACAAGATATTTTCCTCAAAATCAAAGAGAGATATTACTGATCTGTATCGGGT
>JACNJG010000118.1:0-1645 GCA_014382685.1 Candidatus Cloacimonadota bacterium | reverse complement strand
CCATAAAACTTGACACCGCAAAAGTGCATCGGAAGTTTGCAGTTCCTAATTATAAGGAGACGTAGATGTACGCAATAATAGATTTCAAAGGGCAGCAGCACAAAGTGCAAAAAAATGATGTCCTTCATGTGGCATATCTTGAAGACAAAGAGATCGGTTCTGAGATCGAGATCAATTCCCTTTTACTTCTTGATGATGACAAAAAGACTCACATTGGCAAACCCTCTGTAAAAGGCGCCAAGGTAGTCGCTGAAGTTCTTGGTCATGGAAGAGACAGAAAGATCATTGTTTTTAAGAAAAAGAAACGTAAAAGCTACAGCCGCAAACAAGGACATCGTCAGAATTTTACTGAAATAAAAGTTAAAGATATAATTATTAATTAGAGGATATCATGGCACATAAAAAAGGCGTTGGCAGTACTCAAAATGGAAGAGACAGCAATCCAAAATATCTCGGTGTGAAGAAATACGCCGGACAATTTGTCGAAAAAGGAAATATCATCGTTCGTCAAAGAGGCACAAAGATCCATCCCGGAAATAATGTCGGTCTCGGTAATGATTATACAATTTATGCGCTCATCGATGGTTTTGTGAAGTTCGAGCCATATCGATTCATTGGTTTTCGCACTATAAGAAAACGAACCCGTCAGGTTAGCGTGTACGAAAAACTAAACTAATCTTTTCAGAATTATATAAAAATCACATTGGCAGTCGAAAATATTTGACTGCCATTTTTTTATCTGTATTAATAATCAAAATTTCTAAGGAGAAAATGTGTCCTTTGTTCATCTTCACAACCACACTCAGTACAGTCTTTTAGACGGTGCAAGCCGAATCACCGACCTGATGAAGCTGGCTTCCGAGTGGCAAATGCCCGCAGTCGCAATGACAGATCACGGAAATATGTATGGCGCTATTGATTTTTATAAAACCGCAAAGGCAAATCATATCAAACCTATTATCGGAATGGAAGGATACATCATCAATGGCAGCATCTTATCTGAAAAGGATAAGCCAAATCCCCGTTATCATATCACCCTACTCGCGAAAGATCGAACAGGTTATCATAATCTCATGAAACTTTCGAGTATTGCCTTTATTGATGGGCATTACTACAGACCGCGCATCGATAAAAAACTGCTCACAAAATATTCTGAAGGACTTCTCGGGCTCAGCGGCTGCATGCAGGGTGAAGTATCCCAGATGATCCTTCAAAACAAATATAATAAAGCTGTAAAAGCTGTTGAAGAATATCAAAATATTTTCGGAAAGGATGATTTCTACCTTGAGGTCATGCGTCTGGGATTGGATAAAGAAGAAAAACTGATCGAAGAGCTCAAGAAGCTGTCCAAAGAAACCGGTGCTCCTCTTGTGGCAACAAATGATTGTCATTTTATTAATAAAATCGATGCCAAAGCACAGGATGTGCTGCTCTGCATTCAAACAGGTAAAATTCTTGAAGATGATAACCGCATGAAGTTCACCACCGATCAGATCTATTTCCGTAGCCCCAATGAGATGAAGCATCTTTTCAGTGATATTCCAGAGGCAATAGAGAACACTGTAAAAGTTGCAGATAAATGCAATCTTGAACTTGATTATGATGGCTTTATCTTCCCCAATTTCTCGCTTCCCGAAGGATACTC
>JACNJG010000121.1:7228-15002 GCA_014382685.1 Candidatus Cloacimonadota bacterium | reverse complement strand
CATTAGCAAGATTTCATTGACACAAACTCTCACCCCTCTCTTTCTTTGAAAAAAATCTTTTTGGAGAAGGATTAATGGACAAATTACTGCTCCTCGGTGATGAAGCCCTTGCTCAAGGTGCGCTTGATGCCGGTCTCTCCGGTGCTTATGGCTACCCCGGCACACCCTCAACAGAAATCTTCGAATATGTTCAACACAGCAAAGAAGCTGCGCAGCGGAATGTACATCGCACCTGGTCTGCAAACGAAAAAACAGCAATGGAAGAAGCCCTCGGCATGTCATACACAGGCAAACGTGCTTTGGTAACCATGAAGCATGTGGGACTCAACGTTGCTGCTGACCCATTTGTGAACTCCGGTATCACAGGCGCAAACGGAGGACTTGTCGTAGCTGTCGCAGACGACCCTTCGATGCACTCATCTCAAAACGAACAGGATTCCCGTCACTATGGCAGGTTTGCACTTGTTCCTGTTTTCGAACCTTCAAATCAGCAGGAGGCATATAACATGACCTTTGATGCCTTCGCTCTTTCAGAAAAATACGAAACCCCTGTCATTATGCGGCTTGTTACCCGGCTTTCGCACTCCCGCGCAGGCATTGTCCGCACGACAAATCTTAAAGAAAACGAGATCAAACTTCCTGAAAATCCGAACCAATTCATGCTTCTACCTGCTTTTGCACGGGCGAATTACATAAATCTTATTGAAAAGCAGAAGCTGCTGGAAAAAGAATCTGAAAATTCAAAATATAATAAGTATCATGATGGAAAAGATAAATCACTCGGCATTATTGCATGCGGGCTTGGTTATAATTATGTGAAAGAAAATCATGTCGAAGCCAAGTGCGAATATCCTATATTGAAAATTTGCCAGTATCCGCTTCCAAGAAAACTTATTCAGAAAATCGTAGATGAATGTGATGAAGTTCTGGTTGTGGAAGACGGCATGCCTGTTGTCGAAGAATGGCTGCGTGGTTACCTAGATAATTGTCTGAAGATCAAAGGACGCATGGACGGAACACTTCCTCGCTGGGGCGAACTCGATCCTGCAAAACTTCGAACTGCACTCGGTCTCGAACCACATCCTACAAAAGAAGTGCCGGTAATCGTGAAAGGACGTCCACCAGAACTGTGCAAGGGCTGTCCGCACAGAGATACTTATGAGGCACTGAATGAAGCAATGAAAGAATATGAACCCGGGCATGTTTTCGCTGATATCGGATGCTACACGCTTGGATTCCTTCCACCCTTTAATGCGATAAATAGTTGCGTCGATATGGGTGCATCGATCTCGATGGCTGTCGGCGCTGCAGATTCTGGATTGTTCCCTTCCATTGCAGTGATTGGCGATTCCACCTTTGGACATTCCGGTATGACACCGCTTCTCGATGCAGTGAATTCAAAAGCGAATATTGTTGCCTTCATTCTTGATAACAGTATTGTTGCAATGACCGGAATGCAGGACTCCGCAGTGACCGGAAAAGTAGAAGATATCTGTCTGGGTATCGGTGTGGAAAAAGAGCATCTTCACGTTATCAATCCTCTGAAAAGTCATCACGAAGAGAATGTTAAGATCATAAAAGAAGAGATAAATTATAATGGCGTTTCAGTTATTATTCCTCGCCGTCCTTGTATTCACATTGTAGCAAAACTCAGGAAACTGAAGTAGAGGGAGGTCATCATGAAAAAAGACATCATACTTGCAGGCGTAGGCGGACAGGGCATTCTATCCATCGCAACGATCATCGGTTATGCTGTTGTAGAATCAGACCTGTATCTCAAACAGGCAGAAATGCACGGTATGTCGCAGCGTGGCGGTGCAGTGGAATCTCACCTTCGTATTTCCGACAAAGAGATCCACTCCGATCTCGTTCCCCGCGGTCGCTCAGATATGATCATCTCATTGGAGCCGATGGAATCGCTTCGCTATTTTCCCTACCTTAAACACGATGGCTGGCTCATCACGAATATCACTCCCTTTGTGAATATTCCGAATTATCCTGAAATGGAACATCTTCTCAAAGAGATAAAAGGTCACAAAAACAGTATTGCGATCGATGGTGATTCCATCGCTAAAGAGATCGGATCTCCCCGCTCCATGAACATGGTCATGCTTGGTGCAGCTGCGCCTTTCCTTGAAATTCCTTTTGAAATGCTCGAGGATGGCATTAGGACAGTTTTTAGACGCAAGGGTGAAGATATCGTTCAAAAAAATCTTGATGCGCTGAATCGAGGAAGAGACTTTACAAAAGAGTATATAAAGAAATAATTCATGAATAATCGTAAAAATCTTGTAACCCGGCTTAAGCAGTTCATTCATCATGAGAACTTGATCGAACAAGGCGACAAATTGCTTATTGGTGTTTCCGGTGGCATTGATTCCACGGTGCTTCTGTATTTGCTTAAGAAAATCACTGCTGAATTCAAACTCACGACCCTTGCTGCTCATATCAATTACAATCTTCGTGGCGACGAGTCCAAAGAGAATGAACGGTTCGTGAAAAACCTTTGCTACAAATGGGGTATTCCACTTATTGTTCATAATGTTACAATCACGGATGAATCGAATATTGAGAATACTGCACGAAAGATACGCTATGGCATTTTCAGAGATCTTTTAAGAAAATATAATTTCAATAAGATCGCAGTTGGGCATAATATGAACGATCAGGCAGAGACCTTTTTACTCCATCTTTTCCGGGGAAGTGGGTTCACCGGTTTGAAGGGTATGCTTCCAAAGGGTCGCAGTATCATTCGTCCCTTGCTGAGCTTCAAGCGTGAAGAGATCGCTACTTTTGCAGAGAAAAACAACATATCCTTTTCCTATGATTCTTCAAATGATGACCTTGGATATGACAGAAACAAAATACGCCATCGCATTCTTCCTATGATTACGGAGCAATTCAACCCCACAGTGATCAATAAGATCTATGACAGCTCTCATATTTTCCAGAAGACAGATATGTTCCTGCAAACCCACAGCAAAGACATTTTTAAGGAGGTCGTTCAGCAAAAAAGTGCGGACGAATACATAGTGCTTCTGGACAAGCTCAAACAAAGTGAAGTGCTTTATTTCTATGTATTCAGAAGAATTTTTGGCTTATTGACCGGTTCCGAATCTGATTTTTATTCTGCACATCTATCTGAAATTTATGAGCTTCTTAGAAGAACCGGTGGCAAATTCATTCACCTGCCCCACAATGTTTATGTAGTAAAAAATGCAGATACTCTCATTTTCAAGATGTCGCCTCCTGATTATGCTGCTTCTGATTATTCCCGCAAGATCAAGCGTTACACGCGGCAAATCCTATTCGATGATTTTCATATAATGCAGTCTGAAATAAAAGTATTGCCAATTCACGGATTCAATTTTGATGAGAATGATAGCTGCTATATCGATTTTGATAAAGTTGCTTTTCCACTCAAGGCACGATACCGACAGCCGGGGGACAGCTTTATTCCGCTTGGTATGCAGAATCCAAAGAAACTAAAAAACTTCTTCATCGATGAGAAAGTGCCACGGCTTGAGCGGAAGAAAAAGATAATCATTGAAGATCAAAATAGAATTATCTGGGTTGCAGGAATGCGCATACATGAGTATGTCAAGGTCACCTCGCGCACTTCCCACGTACTCCGTATCAAAATCATAAAAAAATTAGAGGGCTACCGCAAAGCGCGGCGTCTATGAAATAAAGTTTTGACAAACTTTCGTTTAGAGTATATTATACACTAAATGTTTAAACCAAATATCTAAAAGGGTTTCGTATGCATTATGATATAGAAAAAATTCTTTATTCCGAGCAGGCCATTCAGCAAAAAGTTGAAGAGCTCGGCAAGAAGATATCACGAGATTATAAAGATAAAAATCCCATTCTTATAAGCATTCTCAAGGGTGGTGTCGTATTCCTTGCAGATATTATGAGAGCGGTCAGCATCCCTATCGAGATCGAGTTCATGGGTGTGGCAAGTTATGGCAATTCCACAAAAAGCACAGGAGTTGTCCAGATCACTAAAGACTGCAATATTGATATCAGTAACAGGCATGTTTTAATCATCGAGGATATTGTTGATACGGGACTTTCACTGAATTATATACTTCGCTATCTGCAGGGCAAGAACCCTCTTTCTCTGAATATATGCGTGCTTTTGGACAAAGTCGATACCCATGAGCCGGATATTGAAATGGCATACAAAGCTTTTGACGTGCCAGATGAATTCATCGTGGGATATGGCTTGGATTACGATGAAAAATATAGGAACTTACCCTATATTGGAATTTTAAAAAAGGAGATATATCAGTAAATGGCAAATCAAACACCTCCGGGAAAAGATAAGAATCAACCTCCCAAAAATAAATTACCCATCAAATCACCAAAAGGAAGCTCCCTTCTTGTCTGGCTCATAGTTGTCCTGGCAGTCGTTGCCTTCTTTCAGCTTTTCTCAGGCGGGGGAGGTTCATCTGAAGCTTCTTATACTCAGTTCCGGAATGATTTAGAGACTGGAAAAGTTTCAAAAATAATTTTCAGCGGAAAAGATATTACCTACTTCATTGGGACCACAAAAAATATTACCAATATTCCTTATGACGATCCCGATCTTGTAGAATACATTGCAGCAACCTATAAAGACATTGAAATAATTTCAAAGAAACCATCGATATTCACAACACTTCTCTCGTACTGGTTGCCCTTCATAATATTCATTGGATTCTGGATCTTTATCATGAGGAAAATGCAGGGTGGTGCAGGGAAAGCTTTCAGTTTTGGCAAAAGCCGTGCAAAGATGTTTGCAGGTAACCGCTCGAACAAGACCTTTAAAGATGTCGCCGGAGTTGATGAAGCCAAAGAAGAACTTGAAGAGATCATTCAATTTCTCAAGGATCCAAAAAAATTCCAGAGATTGGGGGGCAGGATTCCAAAGGGCGTTATTCTGCTTGGACCTCCCGGGACAGGAAAAACCTTGCTTGCAAAAGCAGTTGCAGGCGAAGCAAAAGTGCCATTCTTCAGCATAAGTGGTTCCGATTTCGTTGAGATGTTCGTCGGCGTAGGAGCTTCTCGTGTTCGTGACCTATTTGAGCAGGGGAAAAAGCATGCTCCATGCATCATTTTCATTGATGAGCTCGATGCAGTTGGTCGTCACAGAGGAGCCGGACTTGGCGGCGGACATGATGAACGCGAACAGACACTCAACCAGCTCCTAGTTGAAATGGACGGCTTTGAAGATAATGAAAGCGTTATCATAATAGCAGCCACGAACAGACCAGACATTCTCGACCCAGCGCTTCTTCGTCCTGGACGTTTCGACCGACAGGTCGTAGTAGATAGACCCGACGTAAAAGGAAGAGAAGGTATTCTGAAGGTACACATAAAGAAAGTCACTCTTGCAAAGGATGTAAAACTTTCTGTAATTGCAAAGAGCACTCCCGGATTTTCCGGCGCAGATCTTGAAAACCTCGTGAATGAAGCAGCACTCTGGGGTGCGCGTGTAGGACATAAATCTGTACAAATGGATGATTTTGAAACCGCAAAAGATAAAGTGCTCATGGGTAGGGAACGCCGAAGTATGGTACTCACTGACGAGCAGAAAAGAAATTCTGCTTACCACGAAACAGGTCATGTGATGTCTGCCAAGTTCATACCAGGTAGCGATCCTATCCATAAGGCGACGATCATTCCCCGTGGTCGCTCCCTCGGTTCAACCCATTTTCTTCCTCTTGATGATAGACTCACATATTCCAGAAGCTACTGCGAAGCTACGATTGCACACCTGCTTGGTGGACGTGCAGCAGATATGATCGCAGGAGGTGAACCTACGACCGGAGCAGGAGATGACATAAAGAAAGCAACAGAATTGGCAAAAAAGATGGTATGTGAATGGGGTATGAGCGACAAGATCGGTCCTATGACAATCGGTGATAAAGATACAAATATATTCCTCGGCAAAGAACTCGGCAGACCGAATAATCATAGCGAAGATCTCACAAAACTCGTCGATTCAGAGGTCAAAACTATCATAGAAAAACAATTCCAGCGATGCTTGAAAATAATCTCTGATAATGAACCACTTCTTCATACACTTGCCAATGAACTGCTTGATAAGGAAACCCTCACCGGACAGGAAATCGATAAAATCTACAAGAAGTACATCAATGGGAATCTTCAAAAAAAAGAGAAAAAACAGAAAAATAAGAGTGAGAAATCACAGGATATAAAAGATAATGGAAACGACAAAGTTTAAGGGAACAACAATACTCGGTGTTAAGATCGGGAAAAAAGTAGCAATCGGTGGAGACGGACAGGTAACACTTGGAGATACTATTTTCAAAGCAACTGCTCATAAAGTACGCAGACTTTATGAAGGACAGGTCATTGCGGGTTTTGCCGGCGCAACCGCCGATGCGTTTACGTTATTTGAAAAATTTGAAGAGAAACTTAAAAAATACAAAGGCAATCTTATGAGAGCTGCTGTCGAACTCGCTAAGGAATGGCGAACGGATAAGTTCCTTCGACGTCTCGAAGCAATGATCATTGCGGGTAATGCAAACCATCTGCTTGTGATATCAGGTACCGGCGACTTAATCGAGCCAGACCACAATATTGCAGCTATCGGTTCTGGTGGTCCCTATGCAAAAGCAGCTGCTATGGTTCTCGTCAAAGATAAGAAAAAGAACCCGAAAGAGGTCGTCTCAGAAGCGCTAAAAATCGCTGCTGAAATCTGTATCTATACTAATGATAATATCGTTATAGAGGAAATCTAAATGGACATTAACGAACTCACCCCCAAACAGATCGTAAAAGAACTTGATAAATATATTATCAGCCAGGATAATGCAAAACGTGCCGTAGCTATCGCACTCCGAAACCGCTGGAGAAGACAGAATGTATCCGAAGAACTTCGCGATGAAATACTTCCAAATAATATCATTTTGATCGGTCCTACCGGCGTGGGTAAAACGGAAATATCCAGAAGACTCGCCAATCTTGTCAACGCTCCTTTCATCAAGATAGAAGCTTCAAAATTCACTGAAGTTGGTTACGTAGGTCGGGATGTCGAATCTATAATTCGTGAGCTTGTAAGTCTTTCCATCAACCAAGTTCGCGACGAGCTTACTTTTGAGGTTGAAGAAGAAGCAAGAGAACGTGCAGAAGAAAAGGTTCTCGACCTCCTGCTCCCTCCCCCTAAACGCCTGAGAAAAACAAATCTATCCCTCGAAGAGCAAAAGCTGGAGCGTAAAAAATTTGAAGAGGATAAAGAGAAACATGAGGGAACCAGAGCAAAACTCAGAAAGATGCTCCGGAGTGGTTCACTTGACAACAGGGAAGTAGAGATGAAGCTTGATGAAATGCCTGAGCCGCGTATCGAGGTCTTCTCTGGTATGGGCATGGACAGTTTTGACATTAATATGGGTGAAATTTTCGCAGGTTTTTTGCCCGGGCACTCCACCGGAGGCAAACGGAAAAAGATGAAGGTTGGTGAAGCACTCGATTACATATTTTATAATGAATCTAAAAAGCTTGTTGATATGAGCGATGTAAAAGAGATCGCCATAACACGCGTTGAAGAAAATGGCATTGTCTTCCTCGATGAGATCGACAAGATCGCCGGCGAGAAATCTCTGCACGGCCCTGATGTGTCACGCGAGGGTGTTCAGCGTGACCTCCTTCCAATAATTGAAGGTACAAATGTTCCCACAAAATACGGCATGGTCGATACTACCCATATCCTCTTTATTGCTTCGGGAGCATTCCACGTTTCCAAACCCTCAGACCTTATTCC
>JACNJG010000121.1:2700-6830 GCA_014382685.1 Candidatus Cloacimonadota bacterium | reverse complement strand
GACGAAGATCTGACCAAGTACATTCTTTAGTTCAGCCAACCAATTAGTTTGTAAGACAATCATCGAGAAACAAAACAGCTTTGTGAGTAAAATTTTAATGACAAATTTCTAATTTCTAAATGCTACTTTGTTAAGCTTATAATGAAAATGAAGTTTAAGAAATAAAAAGAAATAGTAGCGCAAGATTCCAATCTTACGTATATCGACAACAATCTTCGTTTCACTACGCCCTGACAGGTCGGGATGTTGAATTACAATTGAATTATCTCATAAACGATTGAACTAATTCTAAGTAAAAGCACAGTTAAAATAATAATATAAATCATCGAAATATTGACAATATTCTAAATGAAAATGATTTTCGTTTACAAGAAAGGAGCAACATGTCTCTTGATCATTATTTCATACAGCTCGCGAATCACAAATTAAAAAAAACTCCGAAAAGGATCGAGATACTTCGGGTAATGAATAGCAAAAACACCTATTTCTCTCCGCAAGAGTTGTGGGCAATGCTTAAAGAGAAGTTCCAAAAAATCGGATTGCCCACAGTGTATAGGATACTTCAGCAATTTCAAGAGATCGGCATTGTCGCTTCAATACAGAAGGAGGACAACCAGCTTTATTATTTTCTGTGCTCAATTAAGCATAGCCACCACCATTTCATCTGCAGAAAGTGCAAGAAGGTTTCCTGCGTTGAATACTGTGATTTTGAGCAGATAAAAAAATCAGTTGAAGAGCAGCTTCAGTCTAAAGCCGAGACCCATTTCCTTCAGATAGAAGGGCTGTGCAAAGATTGTCTGGAATCATGAAAAAATATGTACCTGCGCTGATCCTCTTCTTTATCATTACTACCTGTGCAAAACCTATTGAAAAATCAGAGAAACTCAATATTTTTGTCAGCGTGCTTCCTCAGAAATATTTTATCGAGCGTATTGCTGGTGATAATGCTGAAGTCCACGTAATGGTGCTTCCGGGGCACAGCCCTGCAACCTATGAGCCAAACCCTTCTCAAATGAAGGAAATTTCTCGGGCAGAGATGTATTTCCGCATTGGAGTTCCCTTTGAAGAGCTATGGATGAAAAAGCTCAGACAGCTCAATCCTGAATTGGAAATTGTTGATACAAGAGAAGGTATTACTTTACGCCCGATGGATTCGTTCATTACACTTCAGCAACAAATGGCTCACCGGCACAATGACGACCAAAAAGAAAATTATGTTCACTATAATCAAAAAGACCCGCATATATGGCTGAGTCCTGAACTTGTGAAAATTCAAGCAAGGACGATCTGTAAAAACCTGCAACACATCGATCCTGAAAATAGCGATTTCTATTCTGAAAATCTGCAAAATTTCCTGGATGATCTCACTGCTCTTCAGCACTATTTCGAGGAGCACCTGTCACAGATCGAACATAAAGAATTTCTCGTTTTTCATCCTTCATGGGGATATTTGGCAGACGAATTCGGCATGGTCCAGATCCCCATTCAAATTGAGGGTAAATCTCCAGCACCAAGGCAGCTTGCTGAAATCATTGCCTATGCGAAGGAAGAAAATATTCGCGTGATCTTTGTGCAAAAACAGTTCAGCACATCTTCTGCTCAAACTATAGCTCAGGCAATTAAAGGTAGAGTCGTTTCAATCGATCCGCTTGCAGAAAATTATATCATAAATATGAGATCAATCGCCGATATTTTTATGGAAGTGCTCGATGAAAAATAACGTAGTAGAACAAATAATTGCTTTTCATGATGTGGATTTTTCCTACAACGGCGAGCCGGTCCTCGAAAATATCTCAATCGAGATAGACAGGAATGATTTCGTTGCAATTCTCGGTCCAAACGGCGCTGGGAAGACTACGCTGATCATGCTCCTGCTGGGATTTCTAAAACCAGGCAAGGGCACGATTACAATTTTGGGAAAAACACCGGCAAAAGCACGGAAATTCATCGGCTATGTACCGCAATACAGCATCTTTGACAAAGATTATCCCATTCATGTGATCGATATTGTAAAAATGAACACGCTCTATGCAAACTCGCTATTCCCATCATACAAAAAAGAAGTAACGGAAAAGGCATTTTCCCTTTTGCAAAAATTAGAGATACGGAATTTGGCATACAGGAATTTTTATGAACTTTCCAGCGGACAGAAACAGCGTGTGCTGATTGCACGGGCGCTGATAAATGAGCCAAAAATCCTTTTACTGGACGAACCCACTGCCAGTGTGGATGTCACTATGGAAAAAGATATTTATGATACTCTAAAAGTGCTCAACTGCAATACAACAATTCTCCTTGTTACCCATGATGTCGGATTTGTCTCTGCCTATGTAAACAAAATCTGCTGCCTGAACCGCTTCGCATCCATGCATTCTGTGGCTGAGCTTACGGGCAAATCGCTGTTTGACATTTATAGTGAGAACAGTAAATTTCTTCATCATCATTGTAAACTATAATCATGAGCGACTTCTTCTCGAGCATCGTAAACTATACATTCTTGCAAAACGCGATCATCGCAGGAATACTGGCGAGCATTGTGTGTGGAATAACAGGCACGTTCGTAGTCGTGAAAAAGATAACTTTTATCAGCGGCGGGATCGCCCACGCAGTTCTTGGTGGAGTGGGTATCGCATATTATTTAGGAATACCTCCCATCATCGGTGCCTTTGTCTTTGCAATTTTATCTGCAATAATCATCGGACTTGTAAAACTGAAAGCAAACCAGCATGAGAATACTGTCATCAGTGCGCTCTGGGCAATGGGCATGGCTGTTGGGGTAATTTTTATGTATCTCACTCCCGGTTACAGCGCAGATCTGCTATCCTATCTTTTCGGAAATATACTCATGGTTTCCTCCACAAATCTTTATATCCTTGCAGGACTTAATGTGTTCATCATCCTTGTTGTGCTAATATTTTACAGACAGTTCGTTGCGATCACTTATGATGAGGAGCAGGCACGGCTGCGCGGTCTTCCTGTAGATTTTTTGTATATCCTTCTCCTTTGTATAATTGCGCTTACCATTGTAGTCCTTATACAAATTGTCGGTATTATTCTCGTGATTGCGCTTCTTAGTTTGCCAGCTGCAATTGCCGGTTTATACACACGAACCCTGCACGCAATGATCTTTTCTGCTATTGGACTGGGAATGATTTTAACTTTGAGCGGAATCGCAATTTCCTTTTCTGCGAACATTCCAACCGGCGCAACCATCATCATTATTTGTGGCTTGGCATACCTCATTGCGATAAATCTTACACGGTTCATACATAGAAAAAATTGACCGCTTCTTGCAGCATGTTCTTTTCCATCAAACTCTAATGGATGAATAATATGGAAAAAACTCTTTTTACAGATACGGACATCATGTTTCAAACGCTCAGTTATGCGACACGCCTGCTCGCTTCGGAAAAAAATCTCGATCAGCTCATTGATAATGCACTTGATATTCTCTCTGATTTCGGGCACAGCAAGAAAGTGGAATTCATAATCCTCGAATCAAACAATAACCGAAAAGCCATATTGACAGGTTTGCTCGAAAACGGACTCATTTCAAGAATGGATAAAGAGATAGATCTCGGAGACTCCAAATTAGAGGAAATGATCGTTCACAAACGCCCAAAAATCGTTACTGTTGATTCTCGGACGACGATCTATCTCCCCCTCATTGGCTCAGGAAATAATGCGATTGGCATTTTGGTTCTGTATGTTGGTAATCAGAAAAAACTGGAAGATATCGAGTTGCGCTCACTCATTATTCTTACAACACTGATAGCAGTTTCTCTTGAATATGCTCAATCGGCAAGATTGGCAATGTTTGATTCTCTTACCGGTCTGTATATTCGCAGGCAGATGAACGTTCGGCTTCAGGAAGAACTGCACAGAATAAAACGATACGGCGGCACTCTCGCTCTCTGCATGATCGATATTGATCATTTCAAAATAGTGAATGATACTTGCGGACATCTTTTCGGGGACAAAGTTTTGATAGAACTCGCACAGCTTATAAGAAATACAATACGTATCAATCTCGATGTACCATGCAGATTTGGCGGTGAGGAGTTTATGATAATCTTACCAAATACTGACAAGAAGAAAGCACTTGAAATGACAGAACGTCTTCGCCAGCT
>JACNJG010000121.1:0-2238 GCA_014382685.1 Candidatus Cloacimonadota bacterium | reverse complement strand
GCTTCATCATAACAAAAATCTGCCATTCTTCATCCCTATTACCTACTTTTTGAGTTTGCTAATCATTTGATCCCATCACATGCGGATAAGCACGTAATAGGAATTTGTTTTCTGGTCCTTCCAGCGTTCAATTACTTCGATATTGTGCAATTCAACATTCACATTTTCATTGAACTTGCTCATTAGTTTTTCTTCATTTATCAGTACCTCAATTGCATTATCCATTGATATTTTCCTGGCGAGATTGAGTATTGCATTGTTTTCTGCACTGTCCCATGCCTTGTGCTCATTAAATATCCGATTGCATGAACCGATAGCATAAATATATTCCTTATCCTGAGGAGGAGTACTGATCCACTTGCATTTTTTAGAAAATGTCTGGAGTTCTTTCAGCGCATCGAGAGGTGCATGAGAGTGTATTATGATCATCATATTTTCTGTGGAAAATGTGTCTGCATGGGCAAAGTGCTTTTGTAGGGTCTTTTCGTCTGAAGGAGATTCCTCTACGTGTATAAAGAGAGAATCGTACACCAGGTCCAGCCCTTTGATGGACTGAATATAGGTTTGAGTTCCCAGTACATAGCAGTGGGATAATTTCACGAAATTATCGATTGCGTGCCCGGTCGCTTCTTTTGTGCTTGATCCTTCAAAAAAATATACAGGTCCATATCCGGTTACTGCATTCTGTGGATTAATGAACCATTTGGGGTATTTTGTTTGTTTGGGAGTATTTATATTTTTTTGTGATGATGCGCACGAGAGTACCAGAAGTACTGCGAGTAAGCCAAAAATGATCTTTTTCATGAGCTGAAAAGAGAAAACCCCGAGAAATGATCCCAGGGTTTTCTAAGACATAAGAAAATTATTGGTTCTGCTCCTCTTGCTGATATTTTTCAATATCAGTTTCAAGGTCTTCAAAAGCTTGAGAAGCGCGGAATCTGTCATAAAGCTGCAAGTTTTTTACTTTCTTTACGACTTCCTGATTGAATTCCACGAGTGGAAGTTCCATGAGCATGTATGCTCTGAACATACCGCCGCTTTCAGGAACGATTTTCTGTTCGCGAACTTTGCTGCCCTTAAGCGTCTGGTTGGCAATGTTCTTCATGGTCTGGCTATAGAATGCATTCAATTCTGCATCTTCGCCGCTTCCGACTTCTTCCTGGAAACTCTTTACAAGAACCGAAACCTTTGTTTCAAGCTGCTGTGCAATATCTGCACGTGCGCCAGCTTTTGCTTTGTCGAGTGCAAGCTGCATCATGGTTGACGTTGCCGAATTTACACCAAAAAGGTAATCAGTATCCTTTGGTGGATTTAAGAACCAATCCGGAATGGTGGATTCTTTCACTGTTTTTTCGCCGCCGCCGCAGCCAATAGCGCCTACGACAAATGCTGCAATAAGTAAACCGAAGAGTATTTTCTTCATGCTACCTCCTAAATTATTCGGTTTTAATATTCACACATATTATGTAGCTTCACTTAAGCTACGTCAAATAGGGATAAGGTATTTAAATTGTCAAATAATTTGGTTGACAAAATATTTTTTTTCTCAATTTTCTAATAAAAAAGGACATGTTATGAAATCGATTTCAATAAAAACCGGTTCGCAGTTCGATACGATCAATATAACTGCACAAATTCAAAACCTTGTAGGTGATTCCGGCATTGCTGAAGGATTGGTGCACATTTTTGTACCACATACAACCGCAGCAGTGACCATAAATGAAGGTGCTGATCCATCTGTAGTGAAAGACATAATGAAGGAACTCGGTAAGATCGTTCCTCTTCGGGATGATTACCTGCACATGGAAGGAAATTCTGCTGCTCATATAAAATCTACTCTGGTCGGAGCTTCCGAAGTGGTTATGATCGAGAATGGCTCTCTTGTACTCGGCACGTGGCAGGCGATATTCTTCTGCGAGTTTGACGGACCGCGAAACAGAAAAGTCTTTGCGAAGATATTTGAAGGATAGTCTCTTTTAACAGTAAAATTTAAATTTAGTTAATCCCTCCGGGCAGTCTGCATTCCGCTTTAGTCTTCTCCGCCAGCTGGCGGATATGCCCTGACAAGTCGCCCAGGCAAGCATTCTCGTGTTTAAATTTTGTAAGATAATTTCACCTAAAAAGCAGGTGGCTTTGCGAAAGTTGCCTTCCTTTCGCAAAGTTAAAGCAACTATAAGAAAATTATCGAGTGATTAAGAATAGTTCGTCCCAACCACCGAGTTGTCATTCCCCCGAAAG
>JACNJG010000222.1:6853-15070 GCA_014382685.1 Candidatus Cloacimonadota bacterium | reverse complement strand
CTCTCTTTGTTCTCTGTGGTGAATTCCTTTTGGTTTCGGTTCACCCTGTTAAATCATTTTTCTCTATTTTACCCTGAGGGATTGCTATTCCGTAATTTTTGAAAAGCTGTTTTGCCTGACATTCATGAATATTCATATGATTTTATCAATCAGAAAAATTTAGTGTGCTCGTAAAGTTTCTGAAAAATGGTTGTCAAGTGAAATCGGATATTTCTCGAACTTTTTGGATATTTGGGAAAATTTACCTCTTGATTGATGAACATTTGTTCAATGCACCATAAAATTATTCAAAATATTGCATCTAATATGAGGTTTTAAGCTTAAGTCGAGCTTAGGTTTTTTTTGTTTTCTGGCTATTGCATAGCTGCTGTGTTGAAAAATCTGTTCCAATTTATCAGGAGCGAGGGATTAGGTGTGAAATTCCTTCAATCATCCTGAAATCATCTAAGAGGTATTTTTATATCTTTCAAAAACCAAATTTAAATTTCTATTTATTTCATCTTTAATAGCATTTATCCAATGTAAAACAACGAATTGTCAACGTATCATATCCCTCAATCTCTTGATAGCTTCTTCATAATCAGGTTGATCTTTATAATCAAATACAACAATTCTATAACCATGCTGCTTTAGCCAATCTCTCTTATCCTTGTCATCTTTCTGTATATAATCCTTTTCATGATTAGGTCCATCGACAAACACACAAATTCCTTTCGCTCCTTGTTGATAGAAGAAATCCGGTTTTACTATTGGTGCATCACTCTCATAGATAGTTTTCTGTGCTTCATCAGGCAAAGTGATATGCTTAGAATAAATTAGATCAAGCACTTCCACTTCATAATTAGACTCACACTTAGATTTTAGTTCATCAAAATTATCATCTCTACTCAATGTATTGGAACTTTCAAACTTGATTTTGTCTTTATTGTTGTACAAATTATCTAAAAATGGAATTACTGATTTTCTGTCCAGCTTCTTTTGTACCATCTGATTATAGAAGGAACACAAACAATCATAACAAGCTTTTTCACATGCTTCTTCTTCATTAAAATAATGTAGTATTTCAAGAGCTTTTTTGATTATATCATGGTTTATATCCGGATCCGCAATAATGGTTTCCAAAATACCCGCACCGCCAGGTATCGTTTCATATAAGATTATTTCAAAATTGCTATTATTACCTATTGATGGGCGTAAAAAACATTGAATTTCACTTTCGTCCAGATCCAAAATTAGTTGAACAGCTCTACTGTATGCATACATTAATGATGTCGCAAATATTTCTTCGTCTTTTACGTATGGTGGTTTTTCATAATTTATCGCAAGAATATCATGGCTGTCTTTTGATATAATATAAACGTCTTCTTTTAAATGCCTGTCTTTATTTCCATGAAAAGAACATTTACCTTCATTGTAAGCATCACCGAAATGCTCCTGAATACTTTTTTCATCATTTTTCATCCACTGTTTACATGCTTCACAATATGCAAAACCCTTTACACCAACCTTAATATCTTTTCTTGCTCCATAATTTACTCCAATGATATCACCATTATGCTCATAGGACAAATCTATCAAATTATGTTCATCAAGATGTATGAAAAGGTTTTTTATAGTATCATGGTTTTGTTTATAATAGAGTCTGACATCATAACCGGAACGCATTCTGTCTTCTTCATCAGATGATATTCTTGATCTCTTGGTTGCAATCATATTTGGAATCGGCATTGCACGCTCTAATGTATGAGTTGATAGGAGGGATTCATCACATCGCGGACAATTATCAATATTTTCATCTGAATCTTGAGGAATTATATTCTCACATTTTGGGCAAACCTTGAATTTATAAAAAGGATCTTTAAGATTATAATTTATACCCGTGATAGAATATGTATTACCACTCACATAGATGATATTTTTCGGTGCAAATTCCCGCAAAGCAATTACCTTGCTTCGAGATAATTTCTTTTCGCTGCTTTTTGCCCAGTATGCTGTTGTAGCTGACTCTGCAGGAAATGCATACCCGGGGAAGAAACCAACACTTCCTAAATATCTATATACATAATAGCCAGCATCTCCCGTTCTCATCACTTCCATCTGCTTGGCTATTCTATCAAGATTGTACGATAATCCCTGCTGGTAATGCCCACCAAGCCGCTTTGTTTCAGTATCGAATTCGTTCTTTAATCTTGAATAGTCAGTTCGCCAATCTTCAAAAGCGGCATCAAGGTCATCTGTGAGATTTTCTATCACCTCAGTAATAAAACCATCATCCATCCAGTCAAGCGCTTCCAGTTCATGAGTAAAGCATTCTTTGACAGTGCTGATAAGTATATCACTGTTTTTTGCTATTATTGTTCGAAGTGTTGAGATAAAATCTTCATAGATACTCAATTCCTTAGTTTTCAAATCGATGACATTCTCGGGGGCTTTAGGTAGCTTCATCTGGATTTTTTCAAATATCAGAGAGTGTATGTGAGATTGTAAAAGCATCTTGTTATCAATCAAGAATCTAGGAGCAATAACCTTCCCGGCTATGATCTTCTCTGGATTCTTAAAAAAGTATTGATCATGTGTACCCTTGCTGAATCCGGAACCGCAGAAAGCAGTGACGAGTGAAGGTTGTCCTTTTCTTCCTGCTCTTCCGACCCTTTGTGCATAATTACTTGGTGAGGGCGGGATGTTCCTTAGACTTATTGCTGATAAATTACCAATATCTATTCCCAGTTCCATCGTAGGGGTACAAAAAAGTGTGTTTGGATATACATTGTCCCTGAAATTATGCTCTATCCTTTTACGCTCTTCCCCAGAAATTTGTCCACTGTGTTCCATTGACTGCACATAAATGGATTCATCAAGAGGTTTTAGATAAACCTGCCTATAATAATGGTCAGTAAAATCTTGCTTGGTTAATTGTGTGCCAGTTATTGATTTATCATACTCTTTAAAGTCATAAATCTGATTTGACTTCTCTGAAAATAGGTGACTTGTCTTATTTGAGAATCCTAAACGTACCACGTCTTTATTTATTCTATATACCGCGACTCCTGCTCCAAAATTCTGCTCATGCTGCTTTTCAAGCACACTACCATTTCTATTATCAATTAACACATCAAATACTTTATCCATGAATTTTGAAATCAGGGATGGGTCCATATGGAAGAATTGCTTTGTGAAACGTCCAGGAGTGGATAAGGAATGAGTATATCCATAATAATCTCTACGTTTATCATGAATTGATTTTCGCGAATAACCTCTTGATTTCATGATAAAGTTTGAGTATAATAGATTTTCGTCAGGAATATTCTTCAATAAAGAATGAATCCTGTCCGGTCTCATGATATATTGATTTGTAACTGCTGCTCTTTTTCTCATGATATTTAGAATACCAAATATATAATCATATCGTAAATTCTCAGACAATGACTGAATTTGGGGAATCTCTTTCCAAATCTCATCTTTATATTGATCAGCAGTAATTTCATCTAGATAATCGTAGGTTACTTTCAGCAATCCCACATCTTCAAGATTTTGCTGGGTAAATGCTATATTTCTACTAATTTCCAAATATATACTGAGCTCTAAATAATCATGGATATTTTGTGTATTAATCGGTCGATTAAATCTTGTCACATCCGCTAAAAGATTTATCGGAAGATTGGTTTGTTCCAAATTTTCAATCATTTGATCAACGACCCTGTTGACTGAAGATAATTCTCTTGGACTCTTTTTATCAATATTTGAATCCAAGTCTAAGAGACTCTGGTACAGAAATTTTCGGAACAAAATTCTCCCGCTTCTGTC
Source organism: Candidatus Cloacimonadota bacterium (assembly GCA_014382685.1). GTDB lineage: Bacteria > Cloacimonadota > Cloacimonadia > JGIOTU-2 > JGIOTU-2 > Celaenobacter. Next base: position 11,266 of record JACNJG010000222.1, on the reverse strand, counting down.
ATTCATGTGTCCTGTCTGAAAAGCTGTATCCTGTCTGTTATCAATGAAGCTAATGATCTTTTGTTCTTTAACTGGTAATTGCTCAAGATTTTTCGTAATCAACACATCCGTAGCGGTAGCTCTCCCCACCCTTCCATAGACCTTTAGCTTATTATATTCATTCGAACGTGCATCATAATCAATCTGGCAGTTAGGGCAAAACATAAACGGATTTCTAATAAAAGTAACTGGTATTCCTGTATCTGAAAACTTGGATTCATTTTCATCAAAATATAGCAATTCAGGGACAAAATCCCTTTTATCAGATTTCACATTCCCTATATCAGTAAGCCAGTTATCCGGTAATGGATTTTCTTCAGCATCCCAGTGTCCAATCATAAGGTACCCGGGTTGGGATCCTACAGGTTCTTCAGAGGAATCGAAGTCTAATGGGAGAAATTGATCATCCATTTTGGCTCCATAATAGAATTCTTTACCACAAGATTGACAAAACAGTACTTGATAAGTATTCAACTCCAGTGTAACATTCCTGCTCTTTAATGTTAGATCACCCCGATCAGTCAAAGAAATATTTTTTTCTTCAATTGTACCTCTGATCCCTCTGCCCTGAGAAAAGAATGTATGTAATTTAATTGAAATTCTTCTCTTATCTTCTTCGTCTTTCAGAAACGATCCAACAAATAATGCTGCAATAAGTGTTCTAACTATTTTCTCATCGAGCCAATCAACTTTAAACCACTCTTTGAATAAAACTACAAGCTCCTCCAGAGACTTAACTTCTATCAGTTTGTTCTCAAGGAAATCAAGGATTGGATTTGCTTGTAATGCTTCATCAAGCTGATCGACATCTTCAATTTTTAAAGGTTCTTGATTGATCTTTTGAGCAAGAGATAAAACATCTTCATCGGTGCCCTCAAAACCCATGATATCCTTTTGACTTATATCCGCTTCAGAGATCAACTCATCGAGTTCTCTCTCAGGAAATGGTTCATAAGATTCACCAATAATATTTAGAATATCAAAACTTTCTCCGAATAACTTTTCGGCAAATTGTTTCATCACCTCCCGGGGTTTATCACCTTCTCCGCTTTGTATTGTTGCACTCGTTCCAATGCATCTGAGTAATCCATTAGTGTGCGTATGCCATTTTAACCGACGGATAAGCATTGCGACATCCGCTCCGCGTCTTCCAGAATAAGTATGCAGTTCATCGAGCACAAGAAACCTGAATATTCCTTTCTGATCAAGTGGGAAAATATCCTTATCTTCGAATCGCGTGAGAATAAGTTCCAGCATTTGATAGTTTGTCAGAAGGATATCGGGTTTCTCCTTTTTGATCTGATCTCGGGAAATTATTTCACTATCATACGGTTCTTTTCTTCCAGTTAAATATTTAAAGCTATCCATCGCAGTTTCTTCTTTATTGGGTGTATCCCCTGTATATAATGCAATCTTGAGACCAGTGCCATGCAAACGATGTGCAAAATCCTCATATTGACTATTCGCAAGCGCATTCATAGGGTACACAAAAACTGCTTTAACTCCTCGTATTCCTTTTTCCTTCATTCTCAAACACTCTGAGATAATGGGAATTCCAAAACAAAAACTTTTACCTGAACCAGTGCCCGTTGCCACAATAATATTTGATTGCTCTTTTAGAATCTTTTTAATTGCTTCTGATTGGTGTTCATACAATTCAACAGGTTCTGATTGATCCTTTTCAAGGTTTCTTCTGAATATTTGCGAACACATTGAATGTAGAAATCCTTGATCTATATATGATTGCAAAGAACTACCCTTCCGAAAGTTTCTGGAAAGCTCAAGATAGGGTTCCTGCCAAAGAAGCTTTCCTTTTATTCTTGTCTCCTCTATCCAATCTTTGATCTCCTCATTAGTAAACTTCTGGTAGCTATCAATGAAAGCTTGATATGCTTTCTTACACGCTTCAAACGTTTGAAAAGGATTGAAATATTCAGCCATTAATTCCTCCTGTACATTTATCTTCTGCGGGTTCTTTGCTGGTTTAGCAGGTTTACTGAGGGTATAAATTTCATCTTAAATCAACCATCTAATTATAATCATGACCTAATTATGAGCCGTTTGAGCCATTTATAAGCCCTTTGTTAGCCCTTTTAGCCCTTTATTAGCCCTTTCAGATTGTGAACATAAAACATACGTTGTTCCTCTTCCGGTTATTCCTTTTTGGATAAGCATTGATTTTTTTACTAAATCTTTCAATTCGTTGCTTGCTGTTGCCTTTGAGACATCATTTATTTTTTGATATATCTGATTTGAAATTTCTTTATTAATTTTGAGATATTTAATTGCTGCAATCTGTCGTTCGTTAATATCTTCTTTTTTTAGAAATGTATCAGTATAAATATCTTTAAATAATGTAACTTGTAGCCCCCCGAAATCTTCAACGAATTCAGGTTCCGGTAATTCATTGTCTCGACAGGCTTCAAGTATTTTGTCTATACCTCTACCCCACGCATCAATATACTCAGCAGAAAAGAAAATTTTAGCAAGCAATTCATTCCTCGGTAGAGATGGATGAGATTTATACAGTTTTTCTACTGGAATAACTTCTGGTAATACACCTTCATTCCATAATATCAGTTTATCGGGATGAATCTTCATCTGAATTGCAGTTCCCATATAATCTTTATGAATCAAAGCATTTACTATTATCTCTCTTAGAGCTTTAGTTGGATATTCAAGTCGCTCTATTCTTTTCATCCCTTCAAAACTGACATCGAAAATCAGATACTTTGTTTTTAATATTTCTTCAATATTATTTACTTGCTTAAAAAGATTTCCTTCAATAACATCTTGAGCCACTAACTCTCCCTCATTATTGAATTTCCCAATTTTAAAAATCGCAGACGTGTAATATTTTTGAGGGTTTTTGCCAAAAAGTAGTATCGCAGCCCTCGTAAGATTTCCATCTATGATGAGACCTAATTTTTCTAATAATTCAATGTCATCGTCTGTTTCTTGAGAAAAACTCAAGCGTTCTTTGCTAATTTTTCTAAATTTGTGAATAGTATCATAATCAAGTTCTTCTGTTGTAGCAGATTTTTCAATAAATGCATCCCAATTTATATGCGAAAAAGATTGAATGAACTTATTAAGCTCATTTCCTTTTAATTCTCTTTTTGTAGATCCACTTCGTTTGTAATATTTCCCCCTGCATGAAACAGGAACAGAAGATTTATGAACTATTATTTCAATATAATCTTTTCCTTCTTTTTTACGTAAGTTGACGGCTAATATTAGCCCCAAAATGTCATGAATCTTGTTAGGAATCTTCTCTAATAAATCTTTTGAATTATCTAATCCCAATATTTCATATTCATCATTTAGACCAACGAATACAGTCCCACCTTCGGAATTTGCAAAAGAGACAATCTCCTTTAATACTTCATCGTTCCAGCTGGTTTTTAATTCATAATTCTGATGTTCGCTAATATCTAATTTTGTCATATTTATCCTCTTTTAAGCAACCATCGCTTTAATATAAGGATGCATGATAATTTTGACTCTGCATTGAATTGCATATTCCCATAGTTTGTTGATACTCGCATCCTTTCGTTTCAGGTAATTCCTAAGTCCTTCCAGCGCAAGATCTTCTCCGAGTTTATTACGATACCGGAACATATCGCAAATGGTTTTTTCAGCATTGTATATTTTGAAACTTCCTGTCTTGGTGGTAATTTCCTGAATTGCACAATTATAGAATCTATCCCGAAAGTAATAGACTTCAACCGGTGGAAATGCAATCTTATTCAGCTTGTCCTTATTTGGTAGAGCCATGTATATTTTCGATGGATTTGCATCTGTGAGATTATGATACTCAAGTGCTGAAAGCAGACATATAACTCCTTTAGGATTTGCGTTACATACATCGATAAATCCCTGGGAATAATTACCTTTACTCACTACGTCCGGAAGTTTGTAGAGTCCTGGTTTCACCTTTTGAATAGAACCAGCTTGATGGAGCATTTTGATAGATCTTGTATGAAATCCAGCCTGCTTAAGCTCCTTCATCCTGGCATATCCATTATTCTTTTTTATAAACTCAATTATTTTATTCATGGTTCTTTTTCTCTGTCATTACATTCTACTGACCGAAAAAAAGAACCAGTATATTTTTTGTCAATTCTTTTCTCCACTCATCTCCTCCCACTTCTCCAGAACCAATCTCCGTGTGCGATATTCGCCATAGTTGCGGATGTCTTTATCTTTCAGCACACGGAAGGTTTCTCCCGGGAAGGTGGAAGCTGCACAACGTTTTTTATACTCACTCTCGATTAAAGGGTTTTCTACCTCTTCCCAATCGTCTAATATGTTTTCCAGTTCGCTTGGTGTGAGATCTGCCGGATCGAGGATGTAGCGCAGCTGCTTGCGGTT
>JACNJG010000222.1:0-6140 GCA_014382685.1 Candidatus Cloacimonadota bacterium | reverse complement strand
CGATGATCATACTGCCAGATCATCTTGGCTTCATACAATGGAACTCGATCTTCTGCCGGTTCGGTGTGAAAAAGATGGCTGTCGGAAGTCATGTTGAATAATCCCTGTCTAAAACTGATTTCCCAAGGATTTACATCATTCTCTTCGTTTATCAAAACAGGAACCTGCTGATAGATCTTTTTGGTGAGTTCAGCATCGACTTTAGTACGGAAAATCGGTGTCGTTTTAGTATTGGGATTGATCCGTTCAATATCATTGGGAGATAGAGTGAACTGCCTGATCTTATCATTGAGATGATCTAAATTGGTAGAGAAAAAGGAGAATTGTGAACGATCGATTTGCTTTCCAGCTATGGTCAATAAACAGAACTTATAACTGCGGTGAACATCCGGGAAAATTGCTTCTTTATTTTCAAAGTCAAAGAGTCTGACCAGAGATTTTGTATCGATCAGGTTGCCGAAATACGCTTTGGTAGAGTCATCTGTGGCGATGCCGGTGGGAACAATAAAACCGGCACGACCATGTTCGTTTATGTGATCTTTGAAGGTTTCTGCAAAAATCGGATAGAGATTAAGTTTTCCTCTTGCTGTCAGAAAGTATTTTCCTGATTCTCTTACGAATCTTGAAAATACATAAATATCTCTTTTAAATTTATTCCACTTCTCATACAAATCGGAATTACTTTCGATTAATGATTCAATTGCTTTCTTTCTGTTGTTACCAGACATTTCTGCAATTTCAGGATCATAAGTAGCAAAGAATTGTTTTTCTTCAGGCTGCACATTATCCCAGGGTGGATTTCCCAGCATGCAGTCGAAGCCGCCTTTTTCAAATACTTGAGGGAATTCCAGGTACCAGTGGAAGAATTTGTAGTTGCCCGCAAGTTCTTTAACTTCACTTGCTATTTCGGGTGACACAGCTTCTCTGTTGCCCTTCATAAGATCAAAAAGGATGTGATTGTTCGGATATTCCTTTTCTGACCGTTGCGGAGGACTGGAATCATCTTGCTTCTCCAACCATTGTGAAGGTCTGACACACCCCGTCCCGAAATCATTCGGGACACCCCTCTCAAGAGGGGATTTCGCAAGGTCTTTGTGTTGCCAGAAGAAGGCAGCAGTCCAGTAATCAGCTATAAATTTTTTATAAGTGAAAGATTCATCGCGCTGGGAGTGTTGATAATCCTGAATAAGCTCATTTATTTCATCGGTTGTATTTTCAGAATATTCTTCTGCAAAATCTGTTTTCTGTGTGAATATCAGGTTCTCACTTTTTGGCATGAACATGCCATAGAGTTGTCCGCTTTTCAGATCTTTTACATCATTGCGTGCCTGCTTTTTTCTCTCTGTGCACACATGTTTTTCATCGCCAATGACAGGGTTGAATGCATCGGGAGGAATACCTTTCTTAATGAGCTCGGGTGTTGTTCCAATCAGACTGTTCCCGCATTTAATATGATGGTCGAGAAAGTTGAGTGGCAGGTCATCGGTTGCAGAGATAAGCCAGAGTGAGACCTTACAGAGCTCAACAGCGAGAGGATTGAGATCAACACCATATATACAATGGCGCAGTACATCTCTTCTGGCGTGACGAATTGCTTTATCCGAAGGATATTCATCCTGAGTTTGCAGCACTGCAAGCTTTTCTCCGAGGAATTCTGTGGAAGCGATCAGGAATGCACCGCTTCCTGCTGCAGGATCACACACATCCAGAGAGAGTAATGCATTGATTTGAGATTCTTTATCCTTTTCAGCACCTGCAAGCCGTTGTTCCATAACCGGCTTAAGCGCTGATTCGATAAGTGCATTTACCAATCCGGGATTAGTATAATAGGTTCCTGAGCTTTTTCTGTTTGTTCCTCTGGGATCCAGGAAGAAGGTCCGTGAAGCTATCTCCCGTGTTGTATTCTTATGCTTTCCATCAATGAGCATCACATCTTCAAATATCTCGAGCTGTGAAGACACACGAGGAATATAATCGAGCAGACTTTCGTATATGGCTCCTATTTCATCGACATCCAGTTCCACATAACTGATGCGCTGCAGGAGTCCGCCTTTTTCCATAGTTGTCATATAGCGGATTGCTGTTAGCAGTTGGCTATTCTTGCAGGTGCAACTGGCAAGCCATTCTATCTCTCCCGGATCAAACAGCAGTCCGTTATAATTTGGGATTCCCATAGTATCCACACCTTGACGAACCATCTCGAAAGTAACCTTCAATCCTTCCCAGAGATCAGTAAAATCATCCTCTAGTATCATACCGGATTCGATCTTTTCTCTGATTGCTGAGATGCTGTATTCTTTAAAATACAAACTCGAACGGATTGGCATGAGATTTCGTTGCTCTGCATAAAGTAAGAAAAGAATGCGGTAAATCACTCTTAAAAGTTGGTGATGAAATTCTGCACATTTGGTTGGATCATCCACAAGTTTATCAGTCAATCCATGTGTGGAATAAAGAAAACCATTTGCCAGTTCTTCAATAGCAATTCGTACATTGAGTTTCAGGTCTTCGCCTATTGATACTCCCGCTGCTTTACTTTCCACGAACATTTGTTCGAGTCTGCTTTCATTTGAGTCTGGTGTGGGGAAAAATCTGCTTGGATGGATCAGTCGCCAGAGCAATCTGAAATCCGAGAAATTACGTCCCTGAAAGAGCGTTTCCAGGTCAAACTCTATATATGCCTTTCTTGTTTCGTGATGGAAATCCCTCAGTAATCGAAGCTTTTTACCATTGGTTACGATTCCCCATGTATGTTCTTTGGATGAGATAAGAAATCGCTGCATCGTATCATGCGGACTGTATGTATTTCGTCCATCGCTTGTTTTTGCATCGAGATACTGATCCCATTGAACAGAATGGATATAAGGGGCACTTTCCTGATCCCATCCACGATGAGAAAGGTAAAATGTAAAATCTCCTGAGTGGACATCACCTCTTTGAAATTGGAGATCATAGCTAAAGGCAGCGAAGAATGGTTTTATCCATCTTTCTCTAAGCTCTGAGATCGAATATTTTTCAAAATCGTTAAAATACATATCCCATCGTGCCACCAGATCCTCATATCGGTTTGCTATTATCAGGTTAAGAATATGAGGGGTATCAAGTGCATCATCACCAAACCATCGAAAGGAATCTGGTTGAGCAAATTTGTATTTTGTTTTCTCATTAGAAAGTTCAAGCAGCAGATGCTCGTTGATCAGATTTCCCTGGTTATTGACAGAGAGGAGTTTGTTCATACAGGATACCCTATTGTAACAGTGAGAATATCATAACTGACGAAAGAGATGTCTGTGAGTCCTTTTACCCATTCAGGTTGCTCATCTTCATGGTCCAAACGCTCTATCAGATTTTGCCTTTCCATGCTCATGGTTTTCTTATGATCCTCAGCAATACGCTCAATTTCCTTTTTCCAGAAATCTTTGGAAAATGCTGCTTCAAGATCCTCTCTTATCTCTTGATTGGTTCTTCTGCATGGTTCGGGATCCTGTGCTTCGAACTTCCCGACGATTTCATTTGGAATAATTTTATCATCAAAAACGGTAAATCCAATAGAGAAAATTTCTTCTACTATTGAGCTTGGTTTTGTATTGACCACATAACGTGCCAATATATTGAGCACTGCTATCACTTCTTGTATCTTTGAACTCCCCTTAAACGCAGTGCGTCCATAGAAATCTTCATTACTGACAGATTGTTGTTTTACAAGTTGTATCAATCGGGATACAAGAGGATGACTTAGATCGATCAGATCCGTTCCGGGATTACGCGCTGCATGATTCTTATCAAAGGTAGCCCTTTCAATTTTTGGTGGTACCCCTGGTACCTGTAATCTGGCATCAGTTATATTAATAGTATATTCTTCCGGTTCCTTGTTATCTATTGAGCAATGGAAAAGATTCAAACCCGATTCTATGAAAGCCTTGATTTCAGCATGGCTTCCGATGGTTTGTTCTGTTTCTTTGATCTTTTGTTCTATATCCGGCAGGCTTATCTCCGTATGCCCGAAGAAGGATTCACTTTTTATCTGATCCATCTTGGCTTTATATTCTTCATCAAAATCAGGTTTTTCAGAAATAGTATCAGATTGTTGGCGTTCAGCATAGCCATCAAACATGGATATCTGGTCTTTTTCGGCAACTCGTGTTGAGGGTAAGATACCAGAAGTGAGGAGAATATCGAGAATTTTATCTTCATCGCTGAAGAAGGGAGGAGCAAATCCATAATCCTTTTTCATTCTATCGGTTTTTTCGATTATGTTCTTTAGGATGATCTCATCGAGCGTATTTTTTATGAATATGGTTCTGATATACACTTTATCCCGCTGGCCAAATCTATCGACTCTTCCGTTACGTTGCTCCATGCGGTTTGGGTTCCAGGGAAGTTCATAATGTACAATCTGTGAGCAGAGATACTGAAGGTTCATTCCCTCAGAAATACAATCCGTGGCAATCAAAATTCCTTTTTTAGAGTTCTTGAACTGCCTGAAAACCTCTTTACGGGCTTCTGTATGCATCTCTCCATAGATCGAGAAAATATCGGTATCAACGAGGTCTTTATTAAGTGAGTCCTTAAGAAAATCTAGTGTATCTGTGTATCGAGTAAAAATAATGAGTTTTGGATAATTTTTAAATAAGTCGGGAAGCACATTATTAATGAGTGTTTTATATTTAGTATCGTTGTTTTTATTCTGTTTTTTTGCTTCTTCAAGAATCTTCTTCAGCGCTTCAATCTCATATTTGTTAACCTCTTTGGAAAAGGAAGATCGTTCAATTCTCTGTCCTGCTTCGTCTATTGTAATTGTTTCTGTATTGTCCGACTCAACAATCGTGGACTTTGCATCAGAATCTTTAATTTCTGTTTCCACTTCATCTTCGGAGAGCTTTTCGATTCTGTTCTGCAGAGATATCTTAATTGCTTGAGGGGAGCTAAGAGCTCTTTTAAGAAGATGGATAACCACCAAGCGGCCAATGGTTCTTTTAGTAGGCAGGAATTCGATCATCTTATTGAGCTGATCACCATACTCACCAAGTTGTTTCAGGATTCTCACTTCTCTGTTTGAAAGGCTGTCAATGGGCACCTCATCTTTATCCCTTTCAGGGAATGGGTCAAAGGCATTCTCTTCTGAACGTATCCAATCCTTTACATCTTCTCGTGTTCTCTGGCAGACATATTTTTTAGCAATGTCATGATTGATACGAACAGTATTTTGAACAGTATTTACTCCATTTACATCTAACACGTCTATCAAGCTTGCAAAACTGTCTGTATAGCCATTGTGTGGTGTTGCGGTGAGTAGGAGTAGATGACGCGATTTTTTAGCAATTTTCTGTAGTAGTTCCCAGCGCAGCATGTTTGGAGTGTGATGATAATAATCGCTGTGGGGCTTTGCACAGAGGTGCGCTTCATCGACTACAACTAGATCCCACTTATAGTTAAGTGCTTCATTTCGATGAGCTTTCATCTTTATATAATCAATGGATGTGATAAGTCTGTTGAAATAATCCCAGGGACTGGCTCCAACGGGAAGTTCTTTCTCCAGGTACTTCTTATGGATGGTACTTATAATGAGGAATTCCTGTTTAAATTGTAATGATAGTGCTTCCTGCCATTGTTCTCTTAGATTTGCAGGACAAATGATAAGAATCTTATAAGCTCGTTGCCTTGCGATCAACTCATTGATAATCATCCCTGCTTCAATAGTTTTTCCTAGTCCTACATCATCAGCAATAAGCATTCGAATACGAGGTTGATTCAAAGCCATTATTACCGGAACAAGTTGGAAATTTGTTGGGATAATACTACTGGTCTGCATGCTCATGAGTGGTGAAGTGCCATGGATCAGGCTTAGTTTTTGAGCGGTAAGGTAGAGTTTTTGTGAAGCGAGATCCCCAACTTGAGAAATATCTGGTTTTAAATTTTCGACTTCCTCAATCTCTTCAAAAGGAATATAAACTTGCTTTGAGAAATTATTATAGCTATCAATCGTAGTAGCGAGAAGTTCATTATCATATACAGAATCAACAATCCACAGTCTATTGCGCAACCTAATAATCTTACCCGTTTTGATATTTTGAAACATAGGTTTCATCGCAACCATATAAAATCCAAGTTCATTTTTTTCTTAATCGTTAATTTCAAAT